>JAEZAR010000455.1 GCA_023430425.1 Actinomycetes bacterium
GCCCCGGGGCGGCACCCCCGGGGTCGGCGACGTCGCCCCGGAGCCGGCGCCCGCCGGGTCCACGCCCGCCACCGACCCCGACGCGCCGGCCACGGAGATCGTCAGCGCCCAGGGCCTGGCCTCCGCCACCCGGTGGATGGTCGTCGGTCGGCTGGTGACCCAGGCGTCCCGCCTGCTCGTCTCGGTGATCCTGGCGCGGCTGCTCACGCCCGAGGCCTTCGGCGTCGTCGCGGTCGCGATGACCACCATCGTGGCGCTGGAGATCGTCAAGGACCTCGGCACCGGGGCCGCCCTGATCCAGCGGCCCGCCGTCGACCAGCGCATGCTCAGCAGCGTCTTCTACCTCAACGTGGTGGCCGGCCTGGTGGCGGCCGGGCTCATGGCCGCAGGTGCGCCCGTCGTGGCGGCGCTCTTCGACACCCCCGAGGCGACGCCGGTCGTGCGCGCGTTCGCCCTCGTCCTGGTGCTCGGCGGTGTCACGCAGGTGCACCACGCGCTGCTGCGGCGGCGCATGCGGTTCTCGGGCGTCGCGGCGGTCGAGGTGAGCGGCGCCCTCGTCACCGGCGTCGTGAGCATCGCCCTGGCGATCGCGGGCCTCGGCGTCTGGTCGATGGTGTGGGGCAACGTGGCGGGCGTGGCCGTGGGGTCCGTCGTGGCGTGGGTGGCCTCGGGGTGGACGCCGTCGGCCACCTTCCACGCGCACGACCTGCGGCAGATCGCCGGCTTCTCGCTGAACACGGCCGCGTACAACGTCACGACGTTCGCCCTGCAGAACACGGACAAGATCCTCGTCGGCCGGTGGCTGGGGGCCGGACCCCTGGGCGTCTACACCCTCGCCCAGCGGACGATCAGCTACCCGCTCGACTCGGTCTCCCGCGTGCTCATGCAGGTGCTGTTCCCCGCGTTCGCGCGGGCCCAGGACGACGACGAGACCCTGCGCAAGGGGTACTCGCGGGCCTCGGGCGCCATCGCCTTCGTGACGCTGCCCGTCATGGTCGGCGCGGCCGTCGTGGCCGACCCGCTCGTGCGCACGGTGCTCGGCAGCGCCTGGCTCGAGCTCATCCCGCTGCTGTGGTTCATGGCCCCCGCCGGGGCGCTCGGGGCCCTGCTCGGTGCCGTCAACACGTTGTACAGCGCCAAGGGGCGGGCCGACTGGATGTTCCGGTGGGGACTCGCGAGCGGTCTCGCGACGCTCGCCGCGTTCGCGATCGGCCTCCAGTGGGGACTGCTCGGGCTGGCCGTCGCCTACCTGGTCGTGAACGTGCTCCAGGTGCCCGTCGGGCTCGCCATCGTCCTCCGGCTCATCGGGATGCGCCTGCGCGACATGGCACGCGTGCTGGCGCCGTACGTCGGCCTCACCCTCGCCATGGCGGCGGCCTCGTTCGCCGCCGTGCAGCTGACCGAGGCGGAGGGTGCGTCCCCGCTCGTCCAGCTCCTCGCGGGCATCGGGGCCGGCGTCGTCACCTACGGCGGGCTGGCGCTGTGGACGAAGCCGGCCGCGTTGCGCGACGTCCGGACGCTGGCCACCAGCCGGGGCTGAGGCCCCGCGTCCTGGGCGTCCTGAGCGCCCTCGGCGTCCTCGGCGCCCTCAGCGTCCCCGGACGGTCCGCAGCCGGCTGCGGGCCGGCCGCGCCAGCCGCCGGAAGACCTCGACGTAAGGCCCCTCCTGGGCGCTCCACCGCAGCGAGTCCTCGACCCGCTTGCGTCCCAGGGCGCCCATCCGGCTGCGCCGTCCCGGGTCGTCGAGCAGCTCCGCGATCGCCTCGGCGAGCGCGGCGTCGTCGTCGGCGGTCGCGCCCGTGGTCACGGTGAGGGCCGCCTCGCCCGCCGAGCGCGCGTTCTCCACGAGGTCGAACCCGACCACCGGCAGCTCGTACGCCATGTACTCCATGGTCTTGTTCATCGTGGACCTGTCGTTGAACGGGTTCTTCGGGTCCGGCGTGACGCCGAGGTCCGCCGTCGAGAGCCACCGCCCGATCTCGGCCGGCCCGACCTTGCCCGTGAACGTCACGTGGTCGTCCAGCCCGAGCCGCGTCGCCTGCTCGCGGAGCTCGTCCAGGCAGTCCCCGAAGCCCAGCAGGCCCGCGTGGACGTCGGTCCGGCCCATCCGGTGCACGAGGTGGTGCAGGGCGTCCAGCAGGTGGTCCACGCCGTCCTGCGGGCCCATGATGCCCAGGTAGCAGATCAGGTGCGTCCTGCCGCGCTTGAGGGCCGGGTCCGGCTCCTCACGACGCATCCGGTCGGGGTCCGGCGCGCTGCGCACGATGGTCGTGTGCTCCAGCGGCACCCGCCCGCGCGTCGTCGCGACCTCGCGGTAGGACTCGTTGGTCGAGATCACGTGGTCGGCGGTCGCGAACGTCGCGCGCTCCAGGGCGAGCAGCCCGCGGTGGAGCAGGCCGCGCCGGCCGAACCGCGCCTCGTAGACCTCGGGGTTGAGGTCGTGGTGGTCGAAGACGAACCGCTTGCGGGCCAGCAGGCGCCAGACCCGTCCGAGGAGCCAGTAGGTGTCCGGCGGGTTGCACGCCTGCAGCACGTCGAAGCCCTCGTGCCGGGCCACGTGGAACGACAGCGCGGCCGTCCGCAGCCACGAGTACGCGAACTCCCAGGCGTACCCCGCCACGCCGGACACCGGGGGCGCGGGCCGGTAGGTGTGGATCCGGACGCCGTCCAGCGTGCGGTGCGCCGGCTGGCCCTCGTCGCGCGGGCAGATCACGGACACCTGGTGGCCCGCCGCGACCAGGGCCTGGCACTCCAGCCAGACCCGCCGGTCCAGGGGAACGCAGAGGTTCTGCACCACGATGAGGACGCGCGGTGCGCGACCTGCCGGGGCCTTGTCTGGCACTGGCACTGGCACGGGGGCCTCCACGGGGCGGGGGCCGGGCG
>JAEZAR010000459.1 GCA_023430425.1 Actinomycetes bacterium
GCGCGGACGACCCGCGCCGGGGGCGCCGACACGTCGCTCAGCGGCGCGGGCTGTCGCCACCGATGCGGTGCACGACCAGGGAGTTCGTCGTGCCGGGGACGCCGACCGGCGCGCCGAACACGATCACCACGAGGTCCCCGTCCTCCGCGAGGCCGTTGACCAGCAGCGTCTGGTCCACCTGCAGCACCATCGCGTCGGTGTGGGCGACGTGGGGCACCTGGTGCGTCTGCACGCCCCAGCTGAGCGCGAGCCGCGTGCGGACCTCGGGCAGCGGCGTGAACGCGAGCAGCGGGATCGGCGAGCGGAGCCGCGACATCCGTCGCGCCGAGTCACCGCTCTGGGTGAACGTGACGAGGTACTTCGCCCCGAGCGTCTCGCCGACCTCGGCGCCTGCGTGGGTGACGGCGCCGCCGCGGGTCTGCGGGCTCCACCCCAGCGGGGCGATCCGGTCCTTGCCGTGCTGCTCGGTGTTCTCGATGATCCTGGCCATCGTCCGCACGGCCTCGATGGGGTACTCCCCCACGCTCGTCTCGCCGGACAGCATGACGGCGTCGGCGCCGTCGAGCACGGCGTTCGCGCAGTCGGAGGCCTCGGCACGCGTCGGCCGTGGCGCGGAGATCATGGACTCGAGCACCTGCGTCGCGACGATCACCGGCTTGGCCGACCGCCGGGCCAGCTCGATCGCCCGCTTCTGGACGATCGGCACCATCTCGAGCGGGAGCTCCACGCCCAGGTCGCCGCGGGCGACCATGATCCCGTCGAACGCCTCGATGATCTCGAGCAGGTTGTCGACCGCCTGCGGCTTCTCGATCTTGGCGATGACCGGGGCCGTGCGCCCCTCCTCGTCCATGATGCGCCGCACGTCGTCGTAGTCCGCGGCCGAGCGCACGAACGACAGGGCGATGAAGTCCGCGCCCAGGCGCAGCGCCCAGCGCAGGTCCTCCTCGTCCTTGTCCGACAGAGCCGGGACGCTCACCGCGACGCCGGGCAGGTTGAGGCCCTTGTTGTTGGACACCGGCCCGCCGACCTCGACACGGGTGACCACGCGGTTGCCCTCGACCGCGGTGATCCGCACGGCGACGCGGCCGTCGTCGATGAGGATGCGGTCGCCGGGTCGTGCGTCGCCGGGCAGGCCGGCGTAGGTGGTCGAGGCGAGCTCCTTGGTGCCCGGCACGTCGTCCGTCGTGATCGTGAAGACGTCGCCCTCGGCGAGCTCGACCTTGCCGTCCCCCTCGAACCGGCCCAGCCGGATCTTGGGTCCCTGCAGGTCCACGAGCACCGCCACCGCCCGGCCGGACGCCTTGGCGGCGGCCCGCACGTGGCCGATGATCGCCTCGTGCTCCTCGGGCGACCCGTGGCTCCGGTTGATCCGGGCCACGTCCATCCCGGCGTCCACGAGTGCCTGGATCTGCTCCGGCGTCTGGGTCGCGGGGCCCGTCGTGCAGACGATCTTCGCTTTGCGCATGGCTCCAGCCTATTGCTCGCCCCCGGGACCCACCCGGGCCCGGGGGCCTCCGACCCCGGCGGGACGTGTTCGGCTCCCCGCGCGGCCGCCGGGTCGCCGCGCAGGACCAGCTCGTGCGCTAGGGCCGCATCGGCCGCGAGGCGGGCGTGACGGGGACCGGCAGCTCCGAGCCCCGGCGCAGCGGGACGCCCTCCTCGGGGAACTCCTGGCGCCCCCCGTTGCGCAGGTACGCGTCGACCGCGGCCGCCGCCGCGCGCCCCTCGGCGATCGCCCACACGATGAGGGACTGCCCGCGCCCCGCGTCGCCCGCGACGAACACGCCCGGCACCGACGTCGCGTAGTCCTCGCCACGCGCGATCAGCCCGCGCCCGGTGACGTCGGCGCCGGTCTGCGCGGTGAGCACCTCGGTCTCGGGGCCGGTGAAGCCCATCGCGAGGATGACGAGGTCGGCCGGGATCTCGCGCACCTCGTCGCCCGGCACGCGCGCACCGTCGGGGGTGTACTGCGTGGTGGCCACGCGCAGTCCCGTGACGCGCCCGTCCGCGCCGAGGATCTCGACGGTGGACGCGAGGAACTCACGGACCCCGCCCTCCTCGTGCGAGCTCGACACCGTGAACACGTGGGGGTCCACGGGCCAGGGCTCGTTCACCGCACGCTCGTCCGGCGGACGCACGCCGATGTTCAGGCTGGTGACGGAGGCCGCGCCCTGGCGCAGCGCGGTGCCCACGCAGTCGGAGCCGGTGTCGCCGCCACCGATGACGACGACGTGCCGTCCGGTCGCGAGGACCTGGTCGGGCACCTCGTCGCCGGCGACCACCCGGTTCGCCTGCGTGAGGAAGTCCATCGCGACGTGCACGCCGGCCAGGTCGGCGCCGGGCACGTCGAGCCGCCGCGGCACCGGGGCGCCGGTGGCGAGCACCACCGCGTCGTACCGGGCCACGAGCTCGCTCCAGGTGATGTCGACGCCGATCTCCACCCCCGGGCGGAACCGCGTCCCCTCCGCCTCCATCTGGGCGATCCGCCGGTCGATGAGGTCCTTGGCCAGCTTGAAGTCCGGCACGCCGTAGCGGAGCAGCCCGCCGATGCGGTCGGCCCGCTCGAAGACGGCGACCGTGTGGCCCGCGCGGGTGAGCTGCTGGGCCGCGGCCAGCCCGGCGGGCCCGGAGCCGACGACGGCCACCGTGTGCCCCGTGAGGAAGTACGGGAGCTGCGGCGTCACGAGGCCCCGGTCGAAGGACTCGTCAGCGATCGCCTGCTCGACCTGCTTGATCGTCACCGGCGGCTGGTTGATGCCGAGCACGCACGACGTCTCGCACGGCGCCGGGCAGATGCGTCCCGTGAACTCGGGGAAGTTGTTCGTCGCGTGCAGGCGGTCGCTCGCCTCCGCCCACTGGCCCTTCCACACGAGGTCGTTCCACTCCGGGATGAGGTTGCCCAGCGGGCAGCCGGCGTGGCAGAAGGGGACGCCGCAGTCCATGCACCGCCCCGCCTGGCGGTGCAGGACCGCCGCGCTCTCGTCGGCCGACCGGTGCTCGTGCACCTCGCGCCAGTCCATGAGGCGCACGGGGACGGGCCGGGACGGCGGCTCCTCGCGGTGCCGGACCTCCAGGAACCCTCGGGGGTCAGCCACGGGCCACCTCCAGGATCCTCTCCCACGCACCGGGGGCGGCCGGGTCCAGGCCCTCCGCCGCCGCGGTCCGCAGCGCACCGACCATCCGGTCGTACTCCGTCGGCACCACGGCGGTGAACCGTGCGAGCGCCGCCGGCAGGTCCGCGAGCAGCTCGCCGGCACGCGGCGACCCGGTCTCGGCGTGGTGGGCCCGCAGCAGGCGCTCGACGGTCTCGGCGCCGGTCGCGTCGAGCGGTCGCAGCTCGAGCTCGCCGCCGGCCAGCGCCTGCTGGTTGACCAGCTCGCGCCGCAGGTCCAGGACGTACGCGTGGCCCCCGGACATGCCCGCGGCAAGGTTGCGGCCCGTGCGCCCGAGGACGAGGACGGTGCCCCCCGTCATGTACTCGCACGCGTGGTCGCCCACGCCCTCCACGACGAGCGTGGCCCCGGAGTTGCGCACGCCGAACCGCTCGCCCACGACACCGCGCAGGAACACCTCGCCGGACGTCGCCCCGTACCCGACGACGTTGCCGGCGATGACGTCGCGGCTCCCGGACAGCAGCGAGGTCCGGTCAGGACGGACGACGACGCGCCCGCCCGACAGGCCCTTGCCGACGTAGTCGTTGGCGTCGCCGAAGAGCCGTAGCGTGACCCCGCGCGGCAGGAACGCCCCGAGCGACTGCCCCGCCGAGCCCGTGAGCGTCACGTCGACCGTGTCGTCGGGCAGGCCGTCGGACCCGAACCGGCGCGTCACCTCGTAGCCGAGCATCGTGCCCACGGTGCGGTTCACGTTGCGCACGGGGACGCTGATCCGCACCGGCTCGCGGTACTCGAGCGCCTCGCGGGCGAGCCGGATCAGCTCGTTGTCGAGCGCCTTGTCCAGGGCGTGGTCCTGCGTGCGCGTCTGGCGCAGCGCGGCGCCGGGCGCGGGCTCCGGCCGGGCGAGCACCGGTGACAGGTCGAGCCCGGCCGCCTTCCAGTGGTCGACGACCGCACGCGTGTCGAGGGACTCGACGTGCCCGACGGCCTCGTCGACCGAGCGGTAGCCCAGCGCGGCGAGGTACTCGCGCACCTCCGTCGCGACGTACTCGAAGAAGGTCATGACGAACTCCGGGCGACCCGAGAAGCGGGCCCGGAGCTCGGGGTTCTGCGTCGCGACGCCGACCGGGCAGGTGTCGAGGTGGCAGGCCCGCATCATCACGCAGCCGCTCACCACGAGCGGCGCCGTCGCGAACCCGAACTCCTCGGCGCCGAGCAGGGCGGCCACGACCACGTCCCGGCCGGTCTTGAGCTGCCCGTCGACCTGGACGACGATCCGGTCGCGCAGGTCGTTGGCCACGAGGGTCTGCTGGGTCTCGGCCAGCCCGATCTCCCAGGGGGTGCCCGCGTGCTTGAGCGAGGTGAGCGGGCTGGCCCCGGTGCCTCCGTCGTGGCCCGAGACGAGCACGACGTCGGCGTGCGCCTTGGCCACACCGGCGGCCACCGTCCCGACCCCGAACTCGCTGACGAGCTTGACGTGCACCCGGGCCACCGGGTTCGCGTTCTTGAGGTCGTGGATGAGCTGGGCGATGTCCTCGATCGAGTAGATGTCGTGGTGCGGGGGCGGCGAGATCAGGCCGACGCCAGGCGTCGAGTGCCGCGTGCGGGCGATCCAGGGGTACACCTTCGTACCGGGCAGCTGGCCGCCCTCGCCGGGCTTCGCGCCCTGGGCGATCTTGATCTGCAGGTCCGTCGCGTTGACGAGGTACTCGCTGGTGACCCCGAACCGGCCGGAAGCGACCTGCTTGATGGCGCTGCGCCGCTCCGGGTCGCGCAGGCGCTCCGGGTCCTCGCCGCCCTCCCCGGTGTTCGAGCGGGCGCCGAGCCGGTTCATCGCGACGGCCAGCGTCTCGTGCGCCTCGGCCGAGATCGACCCGTAGGACATCGCGCCCGTGCTGAAGCGCTTGACGATCTCGCTGACCGGCTCGACCTCGTCGAGCGGTACCGGTGGGCGGACCCCCTCGGCGAAGGTGAGCAGCCCCCGCAGCGTCATCAGCCGGGACGCCTGGTCGTCCACGCGGCGGGTGTACTGGCGGAAGACGTCCAGCTGCCGCGTCCGCGTGGAGTGCTGGAGCCGGAACACCGTCTCGGGGTCGAAGAGGTGCTCCTCCCCGTCCCGGCGCCACTTGTACTCGCCGCCGACGCCGAGGCGCCGGTGGGCCTGCGGGTTGCCGCTCGCCGGGTACGCGTCGGCGTGGCGCGCGGCGGACTCCGCCGCGACGACGTCCAGCCCGACGCCGCCCAGCCGGCTGGTCGTGCCGGTGAAGTACGCCTCGACGACGTCGTGCGCGAGTCCGACCGCCTCGAAGGTCTGGGCGCCGCGGTAGGAGGCGAGCGTCGAGATGCCCATCTTGCTCATGACCTTCAGCACGCCCTTGCCGAGCGCCTTGATGAGGTTGGCGACGGCCTTCTCGGGCGACACGGCACCGAGCGAGCCGTCGCGCGCGAGCCCCTCGACCGTCTCCATCGCGAGGTACGGGTTCACGGCGGCCGCGCCGTACCCGATGAGCAGCGCCACGTGGTGGACCTCGCGCACGTCGCCGGCCTCCACCAGGAGGCTCACGCGGGTGCGCGTGTTCCGCCGCACGAGGTGCTGGTGGACGCCGGACAGGAGCAGCAGGGACGGGATGGGCGCGAGGTCTCCGTCGGAGTCCCGGTCGGACAGGACGATGAAGTTCACCCCGGCCTCGATGAGCCGGTCCACGTGGACGAAGATCTCCTGCATCCGGCGCTCGAGCGCCTCCGCGCCGCCGTCCACCCGGTACAGGCCCCGGATCGTCTCGCACCGGAACACCCCGGCGAGCGCGGGGTCGCGGTGGATGCGCATGATCTTCGCCAGCTGGTCGTTGTCCAGCACGGGGAAGGGGATGACGAGCTTGCGCGCGTGGGTCGGGTCGTCCGCGAGCAGGTTGGGCTCGGGACCGATCGCCCCGCCGATCGACGTCACGATCTCCTCGCGGATGGCGTCCAGCGGCGGGTTGGTCACCTGCGCGAACATCTGCGTGAAGTAGTCGAAGAGGAGGCGGGGGCGCGCGGAGAGCACGGCGATCGGGGTGTCGGTGCCCATCGCCCCCAGCGGCTCGACACCGTCGCGGGCCATCGGGGCGAGGAGCATCGTGAGCTCCTCCTCCGTGTAGCCGAACGCCCGCTGCCGACGCCGCACGGACGCCGGCGTGTGCTGGACGTGCTCGCGCTCGGGCAGCTGCTCGAGCGAGACGGTGTGCTCCGCGACCCAGGACGCGTAGGGCCGCTGCGCCGCGAGCTGGGACTTGATCTCGTGGTCCTCGATGACCCGCCCCGCCCCCGTGTCGACGAGGAACATGCGGCCCGGCTCGAGGCGCCCCTTGCGCACCACGCGGTCCGGGGGCAGCGGGAGGACCCCGGTCTCGCTGGCGAGGACGACGAGTCCCTCGTCCGTGATCCAGTACCGGCCCGGGCGCAGTCCGTTGCGGTCGAGGACGGCGCCGATGAGCGTCCCGTCGGTGAACGCGAGCGCTGCCGGCCCGTCCCAGGGCTCCATGAGGGTGGAGTGGTACTGGTAGAACGCGCGGACGTCGGCGTCGAGCGCCGTGTTGTTCTCCCACGCCTCGGGGATCATCATCAGCACCGCGTGCGGGAGGCTCCGACCCGCGAGGTGCAGCAGCTCGAGGACCTCGTCGAAGCTGCCCGAGTCGCTCGCGCCGTCGCTGCAGACGGGCATCAGCGGGGCGAGCTGGCCCAGGAGCTCGCTCGACAGCGTGCTCTGCCGGGCGGCCATCCAGTTCCGGTTCCCGCGGACGGTGTTGATCTCGCCGTTGTGCGCGACCATCCGGAACGGCTGCGCGAGCGGCCACGACGGGAACGTGTTCGTCGAGAAGCGGGAGTGGACCAGCGCGAGCTCGGTCGCGTACCGCGCGTCGGACAGGTCGGGGAAGAACGGCTCGAGCTGCGCCGTCGTGAGCATCCCCTTGTAGGTCAGGGTGCGCGAGGACAGCGAGGCCAGGTACACCCCGACCTCGTGCTCCACGCGCTTGCGCACGCGGTAGGTGCGCCGGTCCAGGTCGATGCCCGCGAGGGTCGCCGACGGGTCGGCGACGACGAGGTGGCGGAACACCGGCATCGACGACCGGGCCGTCGGGCCGACGATGTCCGCGAGGACGGGCACGTCGCGCCACGCGAGCACGTCCAGCCCCTCGTCGCGGACGATCTTCTCCACGCCCACCACGGCGTCGTGCAGGGCGTCGGGCTCGGTGGGCAGGAACGCCAGGCCGACGGCGTAGCGGCCGGGGGCCGGCAGCACCGCGTCCACGACGTCGCGCAGGAAGGCGTCCGGGATCTGCGTGAGGATGCCCGCCCCGTCGCCGGTGTCGGCCTCGGCGCCGACGGCCCCGCGGTGGTCGAGGTTCGCCAGGGCGGTCAGCGCGTGGTCGACGACGTCCCGACCGGGCGTGCCGCGCAGCGTGGCGACGAACGCCACGCCGCAGGCGTCGTGCTCCGCCGCCGGGTCGTACAGACCCGTGCGTGCGCGACGCCGTGGCACCGTCGGCCCGGTCGTGGGCACCGTCATGGACACCGTCCTCACTGGCGCCGGGCGTGGTGCCCGGCCGGCTCAAGGGGATGTGGGGACGTCGTCGGCCCGGGAGGGGCGACGATACCGGGCCGGGTGGGCCCCTCCAACCCCCTGCCGGGGTGAGTCACGCAGGGGTGTCGACCTCGTTCTCACCGGCTCGGTCGGGAGCGGGCGCGTCGTCGACGGTGCGGAGCTGCGGGCCGGGTTCTCGGCCGGGGTGTCGTCGTCCTACGAGGACGAAGGCTACCAGTGCGCCCAGGCCGACCAGGATGGAGGTCCAGACGTTCAGGCGCAGTCCGAGCACCGTCTCGGCGGGGTCGATCCGCAGCAGCTCGATCCACAGGCGGCCCGCTGTGTACACGACGACGTAGAGCCAGAAGACCCGGCCGTGCCCGAGCCGGTACCGGCGGTCGAGCCACACCAGGAGCGCCGCGCCCGCGAACGTCCACAGCATCTCGTACAGGAACGTCGGGTGGTACAGGGTCCCCGCCGGGTCGCCGGCGGGCTGGAACTCGGGGTCGATCTGCAGGCCCCAGGGCAGCGTCGTGGGCGCTCCGTACAGCTCCTGGTTGAACCAGTTGCCGAGGCGGCCGATCCCCTGGGCCACGAGGATCGGGGGCGCCGCCGCGTCGGCGAACGTGGACAGGCGCACGCCGGCACGGCGGGTACCGATCCACGCGCCGACGGCACCGAGGGCGATCGCGCCCCAGATGCCGAGGCCGCCCTCCCACACGTACAGCGCGCTCACGGGGTCCCCGCCGGGCCCCCAGTACGCGTCGGGGCTGCTGACGACGTGGTAGATCCGACCGCCGACGATGCCGAAGGGCACCGCCCAGAACGAGATGTCGAGCACCGTCTCACGCTCCCCGCCGCGCTCTGCCCAGCGCCGGGCGGTCCACCAGACGGCGACGACGATGCCGGCCATGATCGCCAGGGCGTAGGCGCGCAGCGGGAGGGGCCCGAGGTACCACACGCTCTCGGGCGGGCTCGGGATCGAGGTCGGGAGGGTGATCACGCCACGAGGCTAGCCGCCGACCGCCTCGCCGCGGACACCCGCGGCCAGCCCGCGGACGAGGGCCGCCAGGTCCGTGAGGCCGTCGGCGGGCGTCGCGGCCTCCACGAGCGCCCGCACGAGGGCCGACCCGACGATGACGCCGTCGGCGTAGGCGGCGACCTCGGCCGCCTGCGCCGGGGTGCTCACGCCGAGCCCGACGCAGACCCGCCGGGCGCCCGCACGCCGGGTGTCGTCGACGAGCCGGTGCGCGTGCGCCCCGACGGTCGCCCGCGTGCCGGTGACGCCCATGGTCGAGGCGGCGTAGACGAACCCCCGGCTCGCCCGCGCCGTCAGCGCGAGCCGCTCGGTGGTCGAGCTCGGGGCGACCAGGAACACGCGGTCGAGGTCGTGCGCGTCGGACGCGGCCAGCCAGTCGCCCGCCTCGTCGGGGATGAGGTCGGGCGTGATGAGGCCCGCGCCGCCCGCCGCCGCGAGGTCGCGCGCGAACGCGTCGACGCCGTACCGCAGGACGGGGTTCCAGTACGACATGACGAGGACCGGCACCCCGGTGCCGGCGACGGCCTCGACGGTCCGCAGCGTGTCCGTGACCCGCACCCCGCCGGCCAGGGCACGCTCGACGGCCGCCTGGATGAGCGGCCCGTCCATGACCGGGTCCGAGTACGGCAGGCCCAGCTCGACCACGTCCACGCCGGCGTCCACCATCGTGCGGACGGCCGCGACGGCGCCCGCGACGTCGGGGTAGCCCACGGGCAGGTAGCCGACGAGGGCGCTGCGGCCCTCGGCCCGGATCGCGTCGAGCCGCTCCCCGGTGCGGCTCGTCGTCGCCGTCGTCACGCGCCCGCCTCCTCCTCGCCGAGGAACCCGAACCAGCGCGCGGCGGTGGCGACGTCCTTGTCGCCGCGGCCCGAGAGGTTCACGAGGATCGTGTCCTGGCGCCCCGCCGCCGCCGCCTCGCGCCCGAGCGCGACGGCGCCCGCCAGCGCGTGCGCCGACTCGATGGCCGGGATGATCCCCTCGGTGCGGCTGAGCAGCAGGAACGCGTCCATCGCCTCGGCGTCGGTGACCGGGCGGTACTCCGCGCGCCCGGCGGAGGCGAGCCATGCGTGCTCCGGGCCGACGCCGGGGTAGTCCAGGCCGGCGGAGATGGAGTGGCTCTCGATCGTCTGCCCGTCGGCGTCCTGGAGCAGGAACGAGCGCGCCCCGTGCAGGACGCCCGGGGAGCCGCCCGTGATCGTCGCCGCGTGGCGTCCCGTGGCGATGCCGTCCCCCCCGGCCTCGAGGCCGACCAGGCGCACGGGGTCGTCGAGGAACGCGTGGAAGATCCCGATCGCGTTGGAGCCGCCGCCCACGCAGGCGGCGACGACGTCGGGCAGGCCCCCGGTGAGCTCCAGGACCTGCGCGCGGGCCTCCTCGCCGATGATCCGCTGGAAGTCGCGGACCATCGCCGGGAACGGGTGCGGCCCGGCGACCGTGCCGAACACGTAGTTGGTCGTCTCGACGTTGGTCACCCAGTCGCGCAGGGCCTCGTTGATGGCGTCCTTGAGCGTCCGCGAGCCGGTGCGCACCGGGACGACCTCCGCGCCCAGGAGCCGCATGCGTGCGACGTTGAGTGCCTGGCGGCGCGTGTCCTCCTCACCCATGTACACGACGCACTCGAGGTCGAAGAGCGCGGCGGCCGTGGCCGTCGCCACGCCGTGCTGGCCGGCTCCGGTCTCGGCGATGACACGCGTCTTGCCGATGCGCCTGGTGAGCAGCGCCTGGCCGAGCACGTTGTTGATCTTGTGCGACCCGGTGTGGTTGAGGTCCTCGCGCTTGAGCAGGACGCGCGCGTCCCCGCAGTGCCGGGCGAAGCGCGGCACCTCGGTGAGGATGCTCGGGCGCCCGGTGTAGGTCCGGTGCAGGCGCGCCAGCTCCGCGGCGAACTCCGGGTCGTGGCGGGCCTTCTCGTACGCGGACTCGAGCTCGTCGAGCGCGGCGACGAGAGCCTCCGGTACGAACCGCCCGCCGAACTCCCCGAAGTACGGGCCCTCGCCTGCCGCGGCTGCGAGACCGCCCTGCGGGCCAGCGGTCACTGGCGCACCGCCCGCAGCGACGGGTGCGCGCCCGCAGCGACGAGGTCGGCGACGGCGGAGCGCGGGTTGCCCCCCTGGACGAGGCTCTGGCCGACGAGCACGGCGTCCGCGCCGGACCGGGCGAAGTCCATGACGTCGTGCGGTCCACGCACGCCCGACTCGGCGATCCGCACGACGCCGCCCGGGATGAGGGGCGCGACGCGGGCGAAGGTGGTCCGGTCGACCTCGAGCGTCTTGAGGTTGCGGTTGTTGACCCCGATGCACCGCGCACCCGCGTCGAGCGCCCGGGCCACCTCCTCGTCGTCGTGCACCTCCACCAGTGCGGTCATGCCGAGGGAGTGCACACGCTCCACGAGCGAGGTGAGGACCGTCTGCTCGAGCGCGGCCACGATGAGCAGGACGAGGTCGGCGCCGTGCGCCCGCGCCTCCCAGACCTGGTACGGCGTCACGACGAAGTCCTTGCGGAGCACCGGGACGTCGACCGTCGCCCGCACGGCGTCCAGGTCGGCCAGGCTGCCGTTGAACCGGCGGCGCTCGGTGAGCACCGAGATCGCGCACGCGCCGCCGGCCTCGTACTCGCCGGCGAGGCCGGCCGGGTCCTCGATCGGGGCCAGCGCGCCTGCGCTCGGGCTCGATCGCTTGACCTCGGCGATGACCCCGACCGCCGTCTCGTCGTGCAGTCGGCTCAGGCACTCCTTGGCGCCGGGCACGCGGGCCGCGCGCTCCTTGAGCGCGGCCAGTGGGACGGCGGCCTCGCGCTCGGCCAGGTCGTGGCGCACCCCGGCGACGATGTCCTCGAGAACCGACATCCGGCGCCACCTCCCCTGTCCGCCCGCCGCCCCAGCGGGACCTGAGCCCCCAGGATAGGCGCCCGGGAACGTGGCCCCCGTCACGCCCACGACGTGGGACCGGACGGCCCGGGACCGCCGGGACGCGCGCCGGAGC
>JAEZAR010000001.1 GCA_023430425.1 Actinomycetes bacterium
TGCGGGCGATCTTGTCGATCTCGTCGATGTAGATGATCCCGGTCTCGGCCTTCTTGACGTCGTAGTCGGCCGCCTGGATGAGCTTGAGCAGGATGTTCTCGACGTCCTCGCCCACGTAGCCCGCCTCGGTCAGGGCCGTGGCGTCCGCGATGGCGAACGGGACGTTGAGCATCTTGGTGAGCGTCTGCGCGAGGTAGGTCTTGCCGCACCCGGTGGGGCCGATGAGCAGGATGTTCGACTTCGCGAGCTCGACGTCCTCGGCCTCGGCACGCGGGCCCTCGCCCGCGCGGACCCGCTTGTAGTGGTTGTAGACGGCGACGGCGAGCGAGCGCTTGGCCGCCTCCTGGCCGATCACGTACTGCTCGAGGAACTCGAAGATCTCGCGCGGCTTCGGCAGCGCGACCATCCCCACCTCGGCCGCCTCCGCGAGCTCTTCCTCGAGGATCTCGTTGCAGAGGTCGATGCACTCGTCGCAGATGTACACGCCGGGGCCGGCGATGAGCTTCTTGACCTGCTTCTGGCTCTTCCCGCAGAAGGAGCACTTGAGCAGGTCGGCGCCGTCACCGATGCGTGCCACCGCGTCGCTCCTCCCTGGGGCGCCGGTGCCGGCGTCCCGTCAGTCCATTGCACACCACGCCGCGCCCCGTGTCAGCCCGCCGGGGTCCACCGGCGTGTCCCGGGCCCACCTGGTGGATCGGACGGGGCGGCGGTCCGCTTGAGCCCGTCCGCCCCCTCACGCCGTCGGGACGACGACGCCCTTGCGGCTGGCGAGCACCTGGTCCACCAGGCCGTAGTCCCTCGCCTGGTCGGCGGTGAGGATCTTGTCGCGCTCGATGTCCGCGCGGACCTGGTCGACGGTCTGCCCGCTGTGGTGGGCGATCGTCTCCTCGAGCCACTCCCGCATCCGGATGAGCTCGGCGGCGTGGATCTCGATGTCGGACGCCTGCGCGTACCCCCCGCCCTCGATCGCCGGCTGGTGGATGAGGACGCGGGCGTTCGGCAGGGCGAGGCGCTTGCCCGGGGCTCCCGCGGCGAGGAGCACCGCGGCCGCGGACGCGGCCTGCCCGAGGCAGACGGTCTGGATCTGCGGCTTGATGTACTGCATGGTGTCGTAGATCGCCGTGAGCGCGGTGAACGAGCCGCCGGGCGAGTTGATGTACAGGGTGATGTCCCGGTCGGGGTCCTGGCTCTCCAGCACCAGCAGCTGGGCCATGATGTCGTCCGCGGACGCGTCGTCCACCTGCACGCCGAGGAAGATGATGCGGTCCTCGAAGAGCTTGGTGTACGGGTCCTGGCGCTTGAAGCCGTAGGCGGTGCGCTCCTCGAACTGCGGCAGCACGTACCGCCCGGCGGGGGCGCCGTACGGCAGTCCGGTGCCACCGGGCCGGGCGAGGCCCTGCGGGACGGGGGGGTACTCGAGGCTCACGGGGTGCTCCTTGTGCTGGGGGGCCTGCGGGGCCGGGGCTGGGGGCGACGGTCGGGACGGTCGGGGCCGGTCGCGGACTGTGACGGGCGCTCGGTCAGGACGCCGTCGTCCCGCCGCCGCCGGCGACCGAGCCGGCGTGCGTGACGACGTGGTCGACGAACCCGTACGCCATCGCCTCCTGAGCCGTGAACCAGCGGTCGCGGTCGGAGTCGGCGGTGATCTGCTCGACGGTCCGGCCGGTCTGCTCGGCCGTGAGCTCCGCGAGCACCTGCTTCATGTGGAGGATCAGCTGGGCGTTGATGCGCACGTCGGTCGCCGTGCCCCCGATGCCGCCGGACGGCTGGTGCATCATGACCCGGGCGTGCGGGGTCGCGTAGCGCTTCCCCTTGGCACCCGAGGAGAGCAGGAACTGGCCCATCGACGCAGCCATGCCGACGGCGACCGTGGCCACGTCCGGCTGGATGTACTGCATCGTGTCGTAGATCGCCATGCCCGCGGTGATCGAGCCGCCCGGCGAGTTGATGTAGAGGTAGATGTCCTTGTCGGGGTCCTCGGCGGCCAGGAGCATCATCTGCGCGCAGATGGCGTTGGCGTTGTCGTCGCGGACCTCCGTGCCGAGCCAGATGATCCGCTCGCGCAGCAGCCGGTTGTAGATGTGGTCCTGCAGGCCGAGGTTCGGACCGTCACCGCGCGCGTCCTGCGGCATCGAGCTCTCGTTCACGACTCTCCCTCGCCTCGTCGGGTGGTGCCGGCGGTTGCTGGATCCTCCGCCGCACCGACCCTAACGCCCGCCACCGGGCCGAGCCGTCCCGCCCGGGGCCCTTTTCGCTGACGGCGCACGACGGCGCGCGCAGGCCCCGGGCCGGGGCGGGCCGGCGGTCGGCAGACCTGCGCGGGCGGCGACCTGCGGTCCGGCTCTCAGGCCCGGGCGTCCTCGTCGGGCCCGTCCGTCCCGTCCGTCCCGTCCGTCCCGTCCGTCCCGTCGGCCCCGTCGGCCACGAGGTCGGCGTCGTCGGCCTGCTCGTCGTCGGCGTCGGTCCCGATGTACGCGGCGAGGTCGACAGCCTCCCCGGCCCCGTCGACGACGCGGACGCGCCGCAGGGCCACGGCCACGGCCTTGGAGCGCGCGACCTCCCCGACCATCGTCGGGAGCTGGCCCTGGCGGTCCACCGTCTGCACGAAGGTCGTGGGGTCCATCCCGTACTGCGAGGCGGCGTTGACCATGAAGTCGAGCAGCTCGTTCTGCCCGACCTTGACGGCGAGCTGCTCGGCGAGCGTGTCGAGGAGGATCCGCTCCACGAGCTCGGCGCGGGTCTGCTCGGTCACCTCGGCGCGGTGGTTCTCGTCCTCGAGGCGTCCCTCGGACTCCAGGTGCCGGTGCACCTCGGCCTGGACGGCGCCCTCCGGCACGGGGACCTCGACGGCGTCCCGCAGCGCCTGCATGAGCCGGTCCCGCGCCTGGACGGCGCGGTTGGAGTCCTTGATGCGGGCGACCTGCGCGCGCAGGTCGTCGCGGAGCTCGGCGAGCGTGTCGAACTCGCTCGCGAGCTGGGCGAAGTCGTCGTCGGCGGGCGGCAGGTCGCGCTCCTTGACCGACGTCGCCGTCACGGTCACGCTCGCCCGCTCCCCGGCGCGCTCGCCGCCCGCCAGCGGCGCCTCGAAGGTCGTCGTCTCACCGGCCGACAGACCGGTGAGCGCCTCGTCGAGGCCCTCGAGCATGTTCCCCGCGCCGATCTGGTAGGAGATGCCGGAGACGGCGTCGACCTCGTCGTCGCCGATGACCGCGCGCAGGTCCAGCACGACGAAGTCGCCCTCGGCCGCCGGGCGGTCGGTCCCCACCAGGGTGGCGAACCGCTCGCGCAGCGCGTCGAGACGGGCGTCGACGTCGTCCTCGGTCACCTCGACGTCGTCGACCGTCACGGTGAGACCGTCGAGGTCGGGCAGCGTCAGCTCCGGCCGGACCTCGACCTGCGCGGTGAAGGTCAGGCCGCCGTCCGGCTGGGTGAGGGCGGGCAGCTCGGTGACCTCGATCTCGGGCTGGCCGAAGGGCCGCACCCCCGTCTCGTTCACCGCCTGCCCGTAGAAGCCGGGGATGCCGTCGTTGACGGCGTGCTCGATGATCGCGGCGCGGCCGACCCGCTGGTCGAGGATGCGCGGCGGCACCTTGCCCTTGCGGAAGCCGGGGATCTGCACCTCGGCACCGATGTGCTGGTACGCGTGCTCGATGCTCGGCCTCAGCTCGTCACCCGACACCTCGACCGTCAGCTTGACGGTGGTGGCGTCCAGGGTCTCGACGGCGCTCTTCACAGCAGGTCTCCCGGGGAGTTCCGATGACGGGGGCGGTGCCGGCGGCGCGGAGGCGCGCGGCCCGCAGGGGTGCAGGCGGGCGCGCGGAGGGCACGCGCCGTCGGCCGATCCTACGGCACGGGCGGGCGCCCCCGACGGGCGAGCCGGGCCGAGCGGACGCCGGGACGGTCGGGATGGCGGGATTCGAACCCACGACCTTCCGCTCCCAAAGCGGACGCGCTACCACGCTGCGCCACATCCCGTGACGAGGCGCAGCCTATCCGCGGCCCCCGGGCGCCGTCCGGACGTGGCGGCGCGGGCGTCCGCACGCCGGAGCCGGGCGCCGCGACCGGGACGAGTCGTGGAAGATGGAACGGGTCGATACCGTGACCAGTCGGAATCGCGTCGCCCACCGCCGCGCCGCGCGTGTCCGCCACGAACCCGAGGAGACGACACATGACCGACGCCCGCGAGCCGGACGACCGTCCGGGCGACGCCGCGACCACGGCGCACGAGCAGCAGCCCGCCGCCGACCCGGCCACCCCCGCGCCGCGGATCAGCGTGATCGGCACCGGGTACCTCGGTGCCACGCACGCCGCGGCGATGGCGGCACTCGGGTTCCAGGTCGTCGGGTACGACACCGACCCGGAGAAGGTGCGCTCCCTCAGCCTCGGCAAGGTGCCGTTCTTCGAGCCCGGCCTGGACGAGCTCCTGTCCGAGCAGGTCGGCGCGGGCAGGCTGCGGTTCACCACGGACGTCGCGGACGCGGTGGGCGACGCCGACGTGCACTTCATCTGCGTCGGCACCCCGCAGCAGCCGGGCAGCAACGCGGCCAACCTCGCCTACGTCGAGGCGGCGACGCGCGCCGTCGCCGAGCACCTCACGCGCGACGGCGTGATCGTCGGCAAGTCGACGGTGCCGGTGGGCACGGCCGCACGGCTGCGCGAGCTCGTGGCGGAGCACCTGCCCGGCGGGCTGTCCGCGGAGGTCGTGTGGAACCCCGAGTTCCTCCGCGAGGGCAAGGCGGTCGAGGACACGCTGCACCCGGACCGCATCGTCCTCGGCGGCGTCTCCGAGCGCTCCGAGGCGCTCCTGCGCCGGGTCTACGCGACGCCGATCGCCAGCGGGACGCCGGTCATCGTGTGCGACCTGCCCACCGCCGAGCTCGTCAAGGTCAGCGCCAACGCGTTCCTGGCCACGAAGATCTCCTTCATCAACGCCGTCGCGACGGTGTGCGAGGCCGCCGGGGCCGACGTGACGGTGCTCGCCGACGCCATCGGGCTCGACGCGCGGATCGGCCGCAAGTTCCTCGACGCCGGTCTGGGCTTCGGCGGCGGGTGCCTCCCCAAGGACATCCGCGCGCTGATGCACCGGTCCGGCGAGCTCGGCGCGTTCCGCATGGCGGGCCTGCTGCAGAAGGTCGACGAGATCAACATGGGCCAGCGGGAGGCGGTCGTCGACCTCGCCGTCGCCGCCTGCGAGGGCTCGGTGCTCAACAAGTCGATCGGCGTCCTCGGCGCGGCCTTCAAGCCGGAGACCGACGACGTGCGCGACTCGCCCGCGCTCAACGTGGCGGCCGCGCTGCACCTGCGCGGCGCGCAGGTCAAGGTCTTCGACCCGGCCGCCGGCGAGACGGCCCGGCGCACCTTCCCCACGCTGACCTACGCGTCCTCCACGGAGGAGGCGGTGGAGAACAGCGACGTGGTGCTGGTCCTGACGGAGTGGCCGCAGTTCCTGGCCGCGGACCCGGCCGCCCTCGCCGCCCGCACGGGGACGCCGCGGGTCATCGACGCCCGCGGCAAGCTCGACGCCCAGGCGTGGCGGGCCGCCGGCTGGGAGTTCCGGGGCCTCGGGCGACCCACCGCCTGACGTCGGTACCCTGGACCGTCCGCGCGGGGGAGCCCGCACGGACGCCGCGGGCGTAGCTCAATGGCAGAGCCCCAGCCTTCCAAGCTGGTCATGCGGGTTCGATTCCCGTCGCCCGCTCCACGCGTGGACGCCCGTTGCGGGCGCCCGCGCCGGACGGCTACGGTCGTCGCGACGACGTCGAGGGAGGGGTCATGCCGGTGCGCGCCACCGCGACCGCCCTCCGTCGTGCTTGCCGCTGCTGCTGTCTGTAGAGCGCTGGCACCCGCCCGGCCACCTGCCGGCACCGGTCCGCCGACGCCAGCGCTCGCCCCCGCCCCCCGCCCGCCGGCGGAATGCGTGCCCCCTGCACGCGGTTGGCGCCTGCGGCGACCCGAACCCAGGAAAGAGGATCCATGGCCCGCATCTACGACGACGTCACCAAGCTCATCGGCAACACCCCCCTGGTCCGGCTCAACCGCCTGACCGAGGGCGCGGGCGCCACGGTGGTCGCCAAGCTCGAGTTCTACAACCCCGCCAGCTCGGTCAAGGACCGCATCGGCGTCGCGATCGTCGACGCCGCCGAGGCGTCGGGCGAGCTCCCGCCCGGCGGCACCATCGTCGAGGCGACCAGCGGCAACACCGGCATCGCGCTGGCGATGGTCGGCGCCGCCCGGGGGTACGACGTCGTGCTCACCATGCCCGAGACCATGTCCAAGGAGCGCCGCGCCCTCCTGCGCGCCTTCGGCGCCGAGCTGGTCCTCACGCCCGGCTCGGAGGGCATGAAGGGCGCCGTGAGCCGCGCGGAGCAGATCGCGGCGGAGCGTCCCGGCGCCGTGCTCGCGCGCCAGTTCGCCAACGAGGCCAACCCGGCGATCCACCGGGCCACCACCGCCGAGGAGATCTGGGCCGACACCGACGGCCAGGTCGACGTCGTCGTGGCGGGGATCGGGACGGGCGGCACCATCACCGGGGTCGGCCAGGTGCTCAAGGAGCGCAAGCCCGACGTGCGGATCGTCGCGGTCGAGCCGGCCGAGTCGCCGATCCTCAACGGCGGTCAGCCCGGCCCGCACAAGATCCAGGGCATCGGCGCCAACTTCGTGCCCGAGATCCTCGACACGTCCGTCTACGACGAGGTCATCGACGTCGACGCCGACACCGCGGTCCGGGTGGCCCGGGACGCCGCGCAGCGCGAGGGACTGCTCGTGGGCATCTCGTCGGGCGCCGCGATCGCCGCGGCCGTGCAGGTGGCGCAGCGGCCGGAGAACGCGGGCAAGCTGATCGTCGTCGTCGTGCCGTCCTTCGGCGAGCGCTACCTGTCCTCGATCCTCTACGCGGACCTGCTGGACTGACCGTGGGCAGACGACTGCGACGGTTCCTCGCCGTCCTGCGCGAGGACCTCGAGGCGGCGCGCACCCGGGACCCGGCGGCGCGCACCGCCCTCGAGGTGGCCCTCGGCTACCCCGGGGTGCACGCCGTCTGGGGCTACCGGGTCGCGCACCGGATGTGGCGGGAGCCGGCGCTGCGGCTGCCGGCCCGCCTGCTCTCCCAGGTGCTGCGCTTCCTCACGGGGATCGAGATCCACCCGGGCGCGCAGCTGGGGCGCCGGCTCTTCATCGACCACGGCATGGGCGTGGTCGTCGGCGAGACGGCGATGGTCGGTGACGACGTCGTGCTGTTCCACGGCTCGACGCTCGGCGGCAAGTCCATGCAGCGCGGCAAGCGGCACCCCACGCTCGGCGACAACGTCGTCGTGGGTGCGGGCGCGAAGATCCTCGGGCCCGTCTGGATCGGCGACGGCGCCCGGATCGGCGCCAACGCCGTCGTGGTCAAGGACGTGCCCGCGGGCGCCGTCGCCGTGGGCGTGCCCGCCGTCGTCCGCGAGGCACCGCTCCCGGCCGAGGCCCGCTGGGCCGAGGACCCCGCGATCTACATCTGACACCGGTCCCCCGCCGGCGGGCCGGCCGACCCACACGCTCCCTACTTGTTATAGTTGTCATCAAACAACTATGATGATGCCGTGCTCATCCGGCTCGACCCCGCGGCCGCCGAGCCCATCTACGCCCAGATCGCGGCGCAGGTGCGCTCGGCGGCCGCGCGTGGCGAGCTCGCGCCCGGCGAGCGGCTGCCTGCCGCCCGTGACCTCGCGGAGTCCTTGCAGGTCAACCTGCACACGGTCCTGCGCGCATACCAGGAGCTGCGCGACGCGGGACTCATCGAACTGCGCCGCGGCCGGGGTGCCGTCGTGAGCAGCGGGGCGACCCGCGACCTCGCCGCGCTGACCGACGCCGTCGCCGTGGTCGCCGCCACGGCGCGCCGTCTCGGCGTGCCCGCCGAGACCACCCTGGCCCTCGTCAAGGAGGCCCTGCGATGACGTCCCCGTCCCTTCCTGCCACCGCCGGTCGGACGACGTCCCCCGTCCCCCACCGCACGGCTACCACGCTGCTCGGCCTCGTGCTGCCCGGGATCGTGCTCGCGGCGACGGTCTGCGTGGCGCTGGCCTGGCGCGACCGGCTGCCGGACCCGCTCGCCTCCCACTGGGACTCCACCGGCGTCGACGGCACGTCGTCGTTCGCCGGCCTGCTCGCGATGGTGCCCACGCTCGGGGTGCCCATCGCCGTCGTCGCCTGGGCCGCGGCCTTCTTCGTCGGGCGGGCCGCAGCGGTCCGTCGGTTCGCCGTCGGCATGGCGGTGTGGGGCGCCCTGTTCACCGCCGCGCTGACCCTGACGATCATGGCCGCGCAGCTCGACGTGGCCGAGGCCACCCAGGCCCGCGACCTCGACGCCGGGCTCGCCGTCGCGTTCGTCGTGCCGCTCGTCGCGGCCGGCCTCGCGGCGTGGGCCGTGCC
>JAEZAR010000032.1 GCA_023430425.1 Actinomycetes bacterium
GCCCCGGGGAGCGCCCGGCGCCCGACGCGCGCGAAGCCCACCACGAGGTCGAGCCCGTCGTCGTCGAGACGCACGAGCACCTCGTGCGGGCCGACCTGCTCCATGCGGGTGCCGTCGGGGACGCGCACGTGCACGCGGTAGGCCGGGTCCGGGCCGCCGTCGAGCACCCGGTCGACGACGACGCCACCCGCCGCCGGGTGCACGACGCTCGCGTGGGCGGCGGGCCGCTCCCAGTCCGCGGCGTCGGCCCAGAGCTCGGAGCCGTACGGGAACGCGAGCCGCACGGCGAAGTGCCCCGCTCCGCCGTCGGGGGCGCTCACGCGCCACGCGACCGCGTCGAGCTCGGGGTGGCAGGCCGTGGCGACCTGCAGCCGGACCCCCTCCAGGACGACCGAGCCGCTGAGCACGCCCGACCACAGGTCGAGCCGCTGGTGGGCGACCTCGGGCACGGCGGGCGCCCGGGTGGTCGGCGCGCCGGCAGACCACCCCCGGTCCTCGACCACGACGAGCCCGATCCGCCCGAGGTCGAGGCGGTGCGGGTTGGCGCGCAGCCACCTCGCCCCCGCGGCCATGGCCGAGTCGTCGGCGCCGGACATGGCGGGCGCGTCGACGTAGGCGACCTCGCCGCGCCGGGTCCGGTACGGCCGGCGCTCGCGCTCGAGCAGTGCATCGAGGACGTCGTCCGGCGCCCCGGACGCGCCCGACGGGCCTCCCGCGCGCGCCGGGCCCGCGCCGGCGGGCAGCGGGCTGGAGTGCCAGCCCCACTGGGACAGGGTGCCCAGGAGCGTGCCGGTGGAGGCCCCCGAGGGATCGGGGACCGGGTACCTGTCGGGGAAGGTCTGGAAGCCGGTGGCGTCGACGGTGACCGCCAGCTCGCCGTTGCCGACCTGGAGCGGCCACGCGGGCTGGAGCCCGTCGAGCTCGACGGCGTGGCGGTCGACGACGGCGCGGCGGTCGATCGGCGGCAGCCCCGGCTCCGTCATCGCCGCGCCTCCTCGTCGAGCGCCCCCGGTGGTGAATGAATCGATTCACCGGCCTTTACACCGGTGTAGTACACCACGACGCCCCGTGCGGGTCAACGGGCACCCCGGCCCCGGGCCCGGTCACCGACCCCCCGTCGACTCGCGGACCTCGAGCCGGAACGGCACCGGCTCGTCGGGCACCACGCCCGTGCCGTCGACGAGGGCCGCGACCGCCCGGCGCGCGATCTCCGCGCGTCCGGGCTCCACGGTCGTCAGGCTCGGGCGGGAGAACCGCCCCTCCTCCACGTCGTCGAACCCCGCGACGGCGACGTCCTCCGGCACGCGCAGGCCGGCGTCGTACAGCGTGCGCATCGCGCCCAGGGCGAGGGCGTCGTTGAGCGCGAAGACGCCGTCGACGTCGCCCGAGCGCCCCAGGACGGCGCCCATCGCCGCCGCGCCCGAGTCGCGGGTCCACGGGTGGGCGGCCCCCGTGCGCGCCGGGTCGTGCTCGACCCCGGCGGCCGCGAGCGCGCCCAGGAAGCCGCGGGTACGCAGGAAGCCCGCGCCGACGCCGTCGGGGTCGTACGTGCCGATCAGCGCGATCCGCCGCCGCCCGCGGGCGAGCAGGTGCTCGGTGACCGCGCGCGCGGCCGCCTCGTTCGACATCGAGACGCGGGGCACGGCCCCGAGCCGCCGCTCGCCGAGGAGCACCAGGGCGGCGTCCGCCTCGAGGGTCGGCACGTCACCGTCCCGCAGGGCCACCGGCGCGAGCAGGAGGCCGTCCGTCATCCGGCGCCGGTCGCTCGCGAGCACCGCCAGCTCGCCCTCGCGGGTGCCCCCGGTCTGCTCGACGAGCACGGTGCGGCCGCGGGCCCCGGCGGCCTTGATGACCTCGTCGGCCAGCTCGGCGAAGTAGGGCAGCCGCAGCTCGGGGACCGCCAGCGTGATCATCCCGGTCCGGCCCAGGCTCAGGGACCGCGCGGCGTAGTTCATCCGGTAGTCGAGCTGCTCGATCGCCGCGAGCACCCGGGCGCGCGTGGACGCGCTGACGTGCTGGTAGTCGTTGACGACGTTCGACACGGTCTTGACGGACACCCCCGCCACGCGGGCGACGTCGCGCATCGTGGCGGGACCCTCGGTCACGGCCGGCCTCCGATCCCGGCGCCGGACCCGACCGCGCGGGCCGCGATGGACAGCGGGACCCGGGCACCGTACGGTCGACAGGGTAACCGGTTACCCGATGCGATGGAGCATGCCATGACGCGCGCCGCGGGCTCGTCGGCCCACCCGGGCGGTCCGGACCTCTCGGACCCCCGCCCCCGACCCGCCGACCCACGCGTGCGCGTCGACGGGTCCCGCCTCGTGGACGGCTCGGGGGCACCGGTGCTGCTCCGGGGGGTCGGGCTGGGCGGCTGGCTCACGATGGAGAACTTCATCACCGGCTACCCGGCCACCGAGTCGCAGATGCGCCGGGCCGTCCGCCGCGTGCTGGGCGACGAGGCGTACGAGGCGTTCTTCGAGACCTTCCTCGCCGAGTTCTTCGCCGACGACGACGCCGCGCACCTCGCCTCGCTGGGGGTGAACGCCCTGCGGGTCCCCTTCTCCTACTTCCACCTCGAGGACGACGCGCGGCCCTTCCAGATCAAGGAGGCCGGGTTCCGGCACCTCGACCGCGTCGTCGAGACCTGCGCGCGCCACGGGATCTGGACGATCCTCGACCTGCACGCGGCGCCCGGGTGGCAGAACCAGCACTGGCACAGCGACAACCCGACCGGGTACGCGACGTTCTGGCGCCACCCGCACTTCCAGGACCGTGTGATCCACCTGTGGGAGGCCGTCGCGGACAGGTACCGCGACCAGCCGTGGGTCGCGGGCTACAACCCCCTCAACGAGCCGGCGGACCACACGGGCGAGGCCATCGGGCCGTTCTACGCCCGGCTCGAGAACGCGGTGCGCGCCGTCGACCCGGACCACGTCCTGTTCCTCGACGGCAACCGGTACTCCACCGACTTCTCGATGTTCGCCGAGCCGTTCGACAATGCCGTGTGGACGGCGCACGACTACGCGCTGCCCGGCATCGCCAACCCGAGCCGGTACCCGGGCGAGACGCGGGGGACGTGGTTCGACCGCGGCGTCGTGGAGGAGACCTTCCTCAAGCGGACGCGCGTGATGCGCGAGACCGGCACCCCGATCTGGGTCGGCGAGTGGGGGCCGATCTACGTGGGCGACGCCGAACGCGTCGAGGGCGCGTACCGCGTGCTGGCCGACCAGCTGGACGTCTACCGCGAGCACGGGGCGAGCTGGAGCCTGTGGACGTACAAGGACATCGGCGCGCAGGGCTTCGTGTACACCGACCCGGCGAGCCCCTACCTCGAGCGCATCCGGCCGGCGCTGGACAAGAAGACCCGCCTGGGCACGGACTCCTGGGGCGGCTCGGAGGCGGAGATCCGCCACGTGCTGGAGCCCCTCGAGCAGCTCGTCGCGACGGAGTACCCGGACTTCGACCCGTTCCCCTGGGGCACCAAGCCGTGGCTGAACGTGCTGGTGCGCCACATCCTCCTCGCCGAGCCGCTCGTCGACGAGTACGCCGAGTGCTTCCGCGGCCTGGACGCCGACGGCGCTGCCGAGCTCGCGCGCTCGTTCCGGTTCGACAGGTGCGTCGAGCGCGAGCGCCTGTCCGGCATCCTGCGCGACCACCTGCTCCCCTGACGCCGGGCGCGGGGTCCCCGGGCGGCTCGCCCCCGCGCACCGGCGCCCAGGACCGACGTCCCCTCACGCACCGCGCCGACGGGCCGATGATCCGTACGGCCGGCGCGCGACCCGCGATCGGCCGAGGCTGCCGACGCCCCGCCGACCTGGCGGGGCGTCGGCTCGTCCCCGCCACGAGCGGGCCGGAGGGAACCGATGGACGGCGCGACCGAGCTGGTCGGCATGCTGGCGTCCCTGACGTCGTTCGTCCTGTGGGTGCCGCAGGGCCGCCGCGTCTGGCGTGCCCGTCGCACACCCGGGGCGCTGACCGGCATCGCCATGAGCACCCAGGCGATCTCCCTCACCGGGAACGTCCTGTGG
>JAEZAR010000136.1 GCA_023430425.1 Actinomycetes bacterium
CGGCGGCGACGCCTGGCGCTGGAGCGCCCGGGCCTGAGCCGGCGGCACGCCGACGGTCCCCGTCGCCTCGCGCCGGAATCCCGTCGCGGCGCGACCCGCGGTGCCCGAGGATGCGCAGGTGTACATCCCCGCCCACTTCGCCGTCGACGACGCCGCCGCCCGCGACCTGCTGGCCCGCGCCGGCGCCGCCCACCTCGTCACCGCGACCGAGCGCGGTCTCGTCGCCACCCGGCTCCCCTACGTCTGGGCGCCCGAGGTCGGCGCGCACGGCGCGCTGCAGGCCCACGTGGCGCGCACCAACGACCAGTGGCGCCTGCCGCCCCTCGGCGAGGCGATGGCGATCGTGCACGGGCCCGACGCGTACGTCACGCCGTCGTGGTACGCGGCCAAGGCGGAGCACGGCCGGGTCGTGCCGACGTGGAACTACGTCACGGCGCACGTGTACGGCCGGCTCGTCGTCCACGACGACGCCGGGTGGCTCGACGACCACGTCCGGCGCCTCACCGAGCGCTTCGAGTCCGGCCGTGCGGACGCGTGGGCGGTCGACGACGCGCCGCCCGCGTTCGTCGCGGGACAGCTGCGGGCCGTCGTCGGGCTGGAGCTCGTGGTCTCCCGGGTGGAGGCGAAGGCGAAGGTGAGCCAGAACCGGTCGACCGCGGACCGGGCAGGCGTCGCGGCGGGGTTCGAGGCCGCCGGCGACGCCGCGATGGCGGCGGCCGTGCGCTCCGCACCCGGGCGGGACCGCTGACCCGCGCCGCACCGGCCGGCCGGCCCGGTCCCCTGCGGTTCCACGTGCGGAGAGCCCCGGGAGCACGTGGGATCGACGTCGTGCGGGGCCGTAAGGTCGGGGCCATGACGCAGCCGTCCCAGCCCACCCGCGTGCCCACCGCCGTCGACGCCGTCGCCGAGCAGTACCTGCAGACGTACTGCCGACTCAACCCGCTCGCCGCGACCGGGATGGGCGTCGACGGGTACGACCACCTCATGACGGACCTGTCCCCCGCGGGCTGGGAGGCGATGGCCGGCGCCGCACGGGACGTGCTGGCCGAGCTCGAGAGCGGCCACCCCGCCGACGACGTGGACCGCGTCACGATGGCCGCGATGCGCGAGCGGCTCGGCCTCGAGCTCCAGCTCCACGAGGCGGACGAGCTCACCGGCCAGCTCAACAACATCGCCTCGCCCGTCCAGGAGCTGCGCGACGTCTTCGACATCATGCCGACGTCGACGCCCGAGCACTGGGAGAACATCGCCCTGCGCCTGGCCGCGCTGCCCGACGCCGCCGCGGGCGTCGTCGAGTCGCTCCGCCACGCCGCCTCCCGCGGGCGGGTCGCGCCGGTCCGCCAGGTGCGCGAGTGCATCGCCCAGTCCGAGGAGCTCGCCGGCGACGCCTCCTTCTTCACCACGTTCGTCACCGGCCCCGACGTGGACGCCGCGCTCGACGACTCCGCCGCCTGCCAGGCCATCCGCAAGGCGCTCGGCGAGGGCGCCGACGCCGCCCGGCGCGCTTACGGCGAGCTCGCCGCCTTCCTGCGCGACGACCTCGCGCCCCGGGCCCCCGAGGACGACGCCGCCGGCCGGGACCGCTACCCCCTGTGGTCGCAGTACTTCCTCGGTGCGCGCGTGGACCTCGAGGAGACCTACGAGTGGGGCCTGGCGGAGCTCGCGCGCGTCGTCGCCGAGCAGGAGGCCGTCGCGGCCGAGATCGCCGGCCCGGGCGCGAGCGTCGCCGAGGCCGTCGCGGCGCTCGACGCCGACCCCGCGCGCCGCCTGGAGGGCACGGAGGCCCTGCGCGCGTGGATGCAGGAGACCTCCGACGCCGCGATCGCCGCCCTGGGCGGCGTCCACTTCGACATCCCCGACCCGGTGCTGCGCCTCGAGTGCCGCATCGCCCCGACGCAGAACGGCGGCATCTACTACACCGGGCCGTCCGACGACTTCTCCCGACCGGGGCGGATGTGGTGGTCCGTGCCGCCGGACGTCACGACGTTCAACACCTGGCGCGAGAAGACGACCGTCTACCACGAGGGCGTCCCGGGCCACCACCTCCAGATCGGCCAGGCCGTCTACCTGCGCTCCACGCTCAACGCGTGGCGGCGCCTGGGCTGCTGGGTGAGCGGCCACGGCGAGGGCTGGGCGCTGTACGCCGAGCGCCTCATGGCCGACCTGGGCTTCCTCGACGACCCCGGCGACCGCCTCGGCATGCTCGACGGTCAGCGCATGCGCGCCGCCCGCGTCGTGATCGACCTCGGCGTGCACCTCGGCCTGCCCGCCCCCGCGGAGTGGGGCGGCGGCACCTGGGACGCCGACAAGGCGTGGGAGTTCTTCAAGGCCAACGTGAACATGCCCGAGTCGTTCCTGCGGTTCGAGCTCACCCGCTACCTCGGCTGGCCGGGCCAGGCGCCCGCCTACAAGATCGGCCAGCGGCTGTGGGAGCAGGCCCGCGACGAGTACGTCGCCGGCGACCGCGCCCGCGGTGGGGACGGGGACCTCAAGGCCTTCCACGCCCGCGCCCTGGGGCTCGGCTCGGTGGGCCTCGACGTGCTCCGCGACGCGCTGCGGTGAGGCTGGTCCTCGCCTCGGCGTCGCCCGCGCGACTGGCGACGCTGCGCTCGGCCGGGCTCGACCCGGACGTCCGTGTGTCCGGCGTCGACGAGGACGCGGTCCTGGCGGCCGCGCGCGCCCGGCGCGACCCCACGACGGATGGTGCCGCGCTCGACGCCGCCGCCGACGTGCTCGTGCTCGCGCGGGCGAAGGCGGAGGCCGTGGCCACCGAGGTGGGCCGCACGCACGCGGCGAGCGCCGTCGTCGTGCTGGGCTGCGACTCCCTCCTCGAGCTCGACGGAGGCGCCTACGGCAAGCCCGCCGACGCCGCGGAGGCCACCGCCCGCTGGCGCCGCATGCGTGGGCGCACCGGCGTGCTGCACACGGGGCACTGGCTGGTGGACCTGCGCACGGGCCGCGAGGTGGGACGTACGGCGTCGACGGACGTGCACTTCGCGGACCTGTCGGACGCGGAGGTCGACGCGTACGTCGCCACGGGCGAACCGCTCGCCGTCGCCGGGGCCTTCACGGTCGACGGCCTCGGCGGGCCGTTCGTCACTGGCATCGAGGGCGACTACCACACGGTGGTGGGGGTGAGCCTGCCGCTGCTCCGTGAGCTCCTCGCCGACCTCGGGGTCGCGATCACGGACCTGTGGGCGGCTCCCGGCGTCGGGGTCGAGCGATGACCGGCACCCCGGCCCAGGGGGCGCTCGCGGGCTTCACGCGACTGCGCACGCCCCGGCTGCTGCTGCGCGGCTTCGCCCCGGACGACGCCGCCCCGCTCGCGGCCTACCGTTCCGACCCCGACGTCGCGAGGTACCAGGGCTGGGACGCGCCCTACCCGCTCGAGGCCGCCGAGGAGTTCGTCGCCGGTCTGGGCCGCGCGCGCCCGGGGACGCCGGGCGAGTGGTACCAGGTCGCGATCGAGGAGCGGACGAGCGGGCTGCTCGTCGGTGACCTGGGGGTCCGCACCGAGGTCGACCCGAGGCTGGTCCGCCTCGGCTTCACGCTCGCCCCGGCCGCCCAGGGGCACGGGTACGCCACCGAGGCGGTGACGGCGCTCCTGGACCACCTCTTCGCGCACGGCACGCACCGGGTGAGCGCCGACTGCGACCCTCGCAACGTCCGGTCGGCTGCACTGCTGGTGCGGGTGGGGATGCGCCAGGAGGCCCACCACGTCGCGAGCGGGTGGTGGAAGGGCGAGTGGACCGACGAGGACGTCTACGCGGTCCTCGCCCGGGAGTGGTCGGCGCGCCACAACCGCTGACGACGGCGGTTGGCGGGTCCGGACAGTCTTGGCGCGCGCACCGGCGCCGCGCGCGGGCCCGGTGGCCGCTGCCGTTACGGTGAGGCGTGCTCGCCGCGCCCTCGCCCCGCCCCGCCCTGCGCAAGGTGCTCATCGCCAACCGCGGTGAGATCGCCGTCCGCATCGCGCGGGCCTGCGCCGACGCCGGCGTCACCGCCGTCGCCGTCTACGCCGACCCGGACCGGGAGGCGCTGCACGTCCGGCTCGCCGACGAGGCGTACGCCCTCGACGGCGCGCGCGCCGCGGACACCTACCTCGACGCCGGCAAGCTCGTCGACGTCGCGCTGCGCTGCGGCGCCGACGCCGTCCACCCCGGGTACGGCTTCCTCGCCGAGAACGCCGACTTCGCCCGCGCCGTCCTCGACGCGGGCCTGGTCTGGATCGGCCCCCCGCCCGAGGCCATCGAGGCGCTCGGCGACAAGGTGCGCGCGCGGCACATCGCCCAGCGCGTGGGCGCCCCCCTGGTGCCCGGCACCCCCGAGCCGGTCGCCGACGTCGGCGAGGTCCACACCTTCGTCGCCGAGCACGGCCTGCCGATCGCGATCAAGGCGGCGTTCGGCGGTGGCGGGCGCGGGCTGAAGGTCGTGCGCGACGCCGGGGAGGTCGACGCCCAGTTCGAGTCCGCCGTCCGCGAGGCCACCGCCGCGTTCGGGCGCGGGGAGTGCTTCGTCGAGCGCTACCTCGACGCGCCACGCCACGTCGAGACCCAGTGCCTCGCGGACGCCCACGGCACCGTCGTCGTCGTCTCCACGCGCGACTGCTCCCTCCAGCGCCGGCACCAGAAGCTCGTCGAGGAGGCCCCGGCGCCGTTCCTCACCGCCGACCAGGAGCGCCAGCTCCGCGAGTCGTCGGTGGCGATCCTGCGCGAGGCCGGGTACGTCGGCGCCGGGACCTGCGAGTTCCTCGTCGGCGCTGACGGGACTGTGTCGTTCCTCGAGGTCAACACCCGGCTCCAGGTGGAGCACCCGGTGACCGAGGAGGTCACCGGCATCGACCTCGTCCGTGAGCAGCTGCGCCTCGCGGCCGGCGAGGCGCTCGGGTACACGGAGGTCGCCACCCGGGGCCACTCGATCGAGTTCCGGATCAACGGCGAGGACCCGGCCGCCGGGTTCCTGCCCGCCCCCGGCCGGATCACGCGGCTGCGGTTCCCGGCCGGCCCGGGCGTGCGCGTCGACAGCGGCGTGGTCGAGGGGGACACGGTCTCGGGCGCCTTCGACTCGATGATCGCCAAGCTCGTCGTCACGGGGGCGACCCGGCAGCAGGCGATCGAGCGTGCGCGCCGCGCGCTGGCCGAGCTCGAGGTCGCGGGGATCCCTACCGTCGTCCCGTTCCACCGGGCGGTCCTCGCGGAGCCGGCCTTCGCGCCGCTGGACCCCGCCGAGCCCTTCGCCGTGCACACGCGCTGGATCGAGACCGAGTACGCCGACCGCCTCGCCGGCCTCGCACCGGGAGCGGCCCGTCCCGCCGCCGACGCCGGCGAGGGCGTCGAGGCGCCGGCACCGACCGAGCGCGTGGTCGTGGAGGTGGGTGGGAAGCGGATCGAGGTGGTCCTGCCGGCCGGGCTCGGGCTCACGTCGGCGCGCACCCGGACGGGGCT
>JAEZAR010000096.1 GCA_023430425.1 Actinomycetes bacterium
ATACAGCACCGGTCGCTGCATCGCTCGCAGCGTTTCGGCCGAAACATCAACCGGTCCCGCCGAAAGTGTCATTCGGGGCCAAACCGTCATTGCTGCATCCTCTATTTGGGAAAGAGTTCGTCGAGTCGCTTGTGGAGACCGTCGGCGTCCGGGATGGACGAGACCGAGATTTCGCCAGCCACAATAGCGGCACTCGTCTCCTCAACCTGGCGCCGCGTCTAGTCCGAGACGGTGTCGGGCAAGTCGAGCAGCCTCACGCCACCATTCTCCAATCCCATGGTATAGACATCGCCGAAGGTCCCGTCCTGAAGCTGCTGAATCAGCGTGCGATAGGCATCGGTGTAGTCGAACAGGACCGACGTGAGCAAATAGGTTCCGGCGTCGGAGCCTGACTTGTCACCAATGACGTCGATGAATTGAACTGCATCACCGGTCTCACGGTCGGCATTCGCCTCATTGATGGCCTGAATCATCCCGAATGAGGCACCGTCACCCATGCCAAACACGATATCGGCGCCGGCGGCGATCACCGTTTCGGTCACGCGCTTCGCGTTCGGGGCATCGTCGTAGGCGGCTTCGCCAATCACCTGATAGAGCAGTGTCGCCTCGGGGTTGACCGCATGCAGTCCTTCGGCGAACCCGACCGTCATGTAGTTCCAGGAGGGTGGCTCACCACTCACGACCACGGCAACCGTTCCAGTCCCTGTCTCCAGACCAGCGACCACACCCGCAAGGTATGCCGCTTCCTGCCCCTGGGTCTCGATATCCGCAATCAATCCGGGGACCACTGCGCCGGGGTTCTCGATGATGGCGACGGGAACCCCGGAATGCTCGGCGAATTCGGGGCACACGGTCTGATACCCGGAGGCATGGCAGATGATGAGGTCGGCACCGTCGTCAGCGAGGTCATTGAGGATGGGCGTGATGTCGTCGTATCCGCCATTCTCGACCACGTCGATCTCAATGCCGAGTTCCTCCCCGACCGCAACAAGATTGTCGACGCCCTGCTGATCCCAGCCCTGGTTGGTGCGGCTGGCCGGGGTGACGATCGCAACCCTGTCGACGTCAACCCCCTGGGCGGCAGCTCCCCGCACGCCCAGTGCGGAAGCCATCAGCGCCGCGACCATAAAGACTGGAACGATTCTGAGCTGCCACGACCGCATTTCGGTTACTCCTGCACGAGCCTGATCACATCGCCGGTATCCTACGACCTGTACTTATCGTCGGCCAGCGAAACCACGATAGACGACGCCAAGTGCGGCGGGCGCGCTCCGATCCCGACCAAGCAGCACCAACGCAGCGACAACCCCGATATAGGGGATCATGCGCAGGAATTCGGGACGGACGGAAATCCCCGCCAACTGGAGACCGTTACCGAGACCAGTCAACAATCCGAATGCCAGGGCAAACAGGGCTACGCGGAGAGGATTCCGCCGACCAAGCATCGCCACGGCAACTGCCATGAAGCCGATCCCCGCCGCCACTCCAGGTGTGAATAGACCAAGATCGATGGTCGTAAGGTAGGCGCCACCAAATCCGGTCAGCGTGCCGGCGATGGCCGCGGCGAACAGGCGGACGCGGGCAACATTTCCACCGCTTGCCTCGAGCCCCAACGGGGACTCACCGGCGGCCCGCACCTGAAGTCCCTGGCGCGATCGCTGCATCCAGAGATGGATGCCCCCAACCAGCGCCCACGCCAGAAACCCCGGCCAACGCACCTGACCGATCGCAGGGCCAATGACTGGCAGCCAATCAAGCACGTCATCGAGCGGTCGCCCGGCACGCGCCGCCAGGAGCGGCTGGTCGGATCCCCAGACTTCGCGAAAGACGAATGCCGTCCCGCCCAGTCCTGCCATGGTCGCGCCGAGCCCCAACATCACCTGATCGGCCCGGCAAATCGCCGTGAGTACGCCAAACACCAGGCCCAGAACCAGGCCGACTCCCGCACCGGAAAGGAGACCCAGAGCGCTGTTTCCGGACTCCAGCGCGACCCAGAAGCCGGCCAACCCGCTGGCCAATAGAACGCCCTCGATTCCCAGATTCAGGAGTCCTGACCGTTCGCCGATCGCCTCTCCTACCGAGGCAAGCATCAGGGGCACAGAACCAACGAGAGCGGCAGCCAGGATCGCCGTGAGCACTGCCTCGGTGTTCACGAGCTCTCCTCACGACGCCACGGGTGCCAGGCGAACAGTGCCAGCACCACGAGCATGATTCCTTCATAGAATTCGAAGAATGCGGCAGGGATGTTGGCGGCCCGTGGCATCACGTTCGCGCCGTAAGCCAGGAGCCCGAAGAAGAGCGCGGCGGGGAGCACCGCCAGGATGCTGCGCCGAGCGAGGAAGACCAGCGCAAAGGCGGTCAGGCCATAGCCAGGATTCCACTCGGCCTGGAATGTGCCCTTGGTCGACAGCATGTCGTGGGCCCCGGCCAGTCCTGCCACGGCACCACTGGCCATGAGAGCGCCAGCCGTCACGACTCCTACCCGGATCAACGCCTGGCGACTGGCACGTGGATTTTCACCGACCGCGACGAGATTGAAGCCAGCCTCCGAGCGGCGGAGCCAGACGGCAAATCCGGCCCAGACGATGATCGCCAGGACGATGCCAACATGCACTCGTGTGTCAAACAGGAAGGGGAAGCGATCACCGCGCGGAATGGTGGGTGTTTGCGGGGCCACGATCGAGGTGTCGCGCAGAGGACCCTTCACCAGCCAGGCGGTGAGAGAAAACGCGACGTAGTTGAACATGATGGTGGTCACGATTTCATTGGTACCCCATCGGGCACGGAGCAGCGCCGGAACGGCAACCCAGGCGGCCCCTCCCAGCAGTCCTGCCGCTAACGCGACGACCCAGATCATTACGCGCGGCCAGCCTTCGACGAGCTGAGCAGCCGTCGATGCCGAGATCGCCCCGATCAGCACCTGGCCATCCACGCCGATGTTCCACAACCCGGCCTTGACCCCAATCAAGACCGCCACGCCGGCAATCAGGAGTGGCGTCGCGCTGACAATCATTTCCTGGACGCCGGCGGGGCGAAGAAGCGCCCGCTCGATGAGCGCCCACATGGCAGCAAACGGATTGTGACCGGCGATCCCGAGCGCGATTCCCGCCAGGAACGTGGCGATCAACAGGGCAAGGACCGAATCAAGCAGCGAAACGAGCGTGCTGGATTGCCGGATACGTACAGTAGTGCTGGGCGATTGAACGGCTACCATTCGCCAACCATCTGCGAGGCCAACGTTTCATTGCTCACCGAATCGACTGGCAGAACTGGTCCAAGCCTGCCGTCGGAGATTACGGTCACGCGGTCGCTATGTTGCAGCGCGTCTTCCATGTCACCGGTGAAGACGAGCACCGTTCCGCCGCCGTCACAGTGACGCCTGAATTCCTGCCAGAGTCGTTT
>JAEZAR010000244.1 GCA_023430425.1 Actinomycetes bacterium
GCCGGAGACGGCCAGGGCGCGCCCGGCGCCGACCGCGGGGCGGCCGCCCGCGAGGCCCTGCGCCGCGGCCTGACGGACCCCGGGCTCGACGCCGCGCTCGACGAGGCGATCGCAGCGATCACCCCCCGGGAGGTCGAGATGGCCGTGGCCGACGCCCGGTGCCGCGCGTCCACCGGCTACGACGAGGCCCGCCGGGCCGTCGAGACGCAGCACCAGCTCGCGTTCCTCGGCGAGCACCGCGAGGAGATCCAGGCGTGGCTGGAGACCCTCACCGCCGACCCCTCGGGCGAGAGCTGAGACCGGACTGTGCGCGCCCAACCTTTCCCCCCTGCCACGCGTCTTGGTGAGTGAGGGTCAGGGGGTCGTCGTCGCGCGCCCGCGCACAGGTCCTCGACCCGGCCCGCCGGGCGGCACCGCGCAAACGAGTTCGAACCGTGATGTCCAACCTGGGGGTCGACGAGACACAAGCAGGACATCATCCAGCAGGACGATCCGCCCACCGGGGCACACCGCTAGCGTCTGGCGTCGGAGCCGATCAGGGCTCGCGCCACGGGTGAAACGAGGAACCATGACCGCCGCACGATCCACGCGCCGCCGCTCCGCGACCCGCGTCCTCGCCCTAGGCGCCGTGCTCGGCGTCGGCCTCGCCGGGTGCTCCGGCGGGGGTGAGGCCGAACCCAGCGACGACGAGACCCCGCTGGGCGCCGTCGACAAGATGTTCCAGGAGCTCTACGACGACTGGGACCCGGCCCAGGGCGACCAGGACCAGATGCGCATGGAGGAGCTCATCGCCGAGTGCATGGCGGGCGAGGGCTTCGAGTACGTCCCCGTCGACTGGTCCCAGAGCGGGATGTCCTACAGCACCGGGGACGAGGACATCCCCTGGGGGACCCTGGAGTTCGCGGAGCAGTGGGGCTACGCCATCACCACGAACCCGTGGGAGGACCAGGAGAACCCCGAGCCGATGCCGGTCGACGACTTCGTCGACCCGAACCAGGCGATCATCGAGGCGATGTCGGAGTCGGAGCAGCAGGCCTACTACGCCGCGCTCCACGGCACGTTCGACTGGGAGCAGGCGGGCGAGGGTGACGAGTTCGTCGAGCCCTCCTGGGAGGAGCTCGGCTGCTCCGGGTACGCCCAGCACGAGGTCTGGGGCGACAACGCGTGGGGCGGCGGCGAGGAGGAGAACGAGTTCGCCGGCCTCATGGAGGAGATGGAGCGCATGTGGGGCTCCGTCGAGGAGGACGAGCGGGTGTCCGCGGCGCACGCCGACTGGGCCTCGTGCATGGCCGACGCCGGCTACCCCGGGCTGGCCAAGGTGGGCGACGCCGAGCAGAGCATCTACTCGCAGGTCGAGCCGATCTGGGAGAACGCCTACTCGGACCTGCCTCCCGACGCCGGCGAGGAGGAGTGGCGCGCGGCCGAGGAGGAGGTGCAGCGCCAGCTCGGCGCCATCACCGAGCAGGAGATCAAGACTGCCGTGGCCGACTTCACCTGCCGCGAGGACTCCGGGTACGACGACACCTACCAGGACGTCTACCTGGACATCCAGCAGCGCTTCTACGACGAGCACCGCGCCGAGCTGGAGGCCTACATCCAGGCCGAGCGCGAGCGGATGGGCGGGACCGAGAACGAGGGCTGAGCCGCTCGTGAGCGAACCGAGGACGACGACGGCGCCACGGCTCCGGGCGCCGTCGTCCCCGGTGGTCGACCAGCACCCACGCGGAGCCGAGAACACCGGGGGCGTGCACGCGCCGCCCCCCGCGGTCAGGGGCGCCCGAGGGCGCCGAACGGAGAAGGACAGATCATGAGAGCGCTCTCGGGCTCGACGCGCACCATCTGGATCATCGCGGTCACGGCCGTGCTGTCCCTCGGCGCGGGGATCGGGCTCAGCCGCCTGATCGTCTCCCCCGCCGAGGCGGCCGCGAACGCCGCCCCGCCGCCGGCCGGGCCGATCACGGTCCCGGTCGAGCTCCGCGAGCTCACGAACGACATCGTCATGCGCGGGGACGCCACGTACGAGGACCCGGTGAGCATCGGCCTCGAGACGGGCACGATCGGCGGACCGGCGGTCGTCACGGGACAGGTGCCCGAGGTCGGCAGCAACATCGAGGCGGGCACGGTGATCCTCGAGGTCGCCGGGCGCCCGGTGATCCTGCTCACCGGCGAGCTGCCGGTGTACCGGACCCTGCGCTCCGGCGTCTCCGGCCCGGACGTCCAGCAGCTGCGGGCGGCGCTCGCCGCGCTCGGCATCGACGCCGGCGACCCGGGCTCGAACGTCTACGACGCGAGCGCCGCCGCCGGCGTCCGCGCGCTCTACGCCAAGGTCGGCTACCCGGCGCCGTCGGTCGGGGAGGAGGCCGAGGCCGCGCTCAAGGGCGCCCAGGAGGGCGTCCGGAGCGCCGAGGAGCAGGTCGGCGAGGCACAGCGCCGGCTCAGCGCCGCCGGCGACCCCCTCGCCCGCGTCGAGGCCGACGGCCGGGTCGCGGCCGCCCAGGCGGGGCTCAACGACGCAAACGCCGAGCTCGCGTCGTGCCAGGCCGCGGCGGACCCCGCGAACCCG
>JAEZAR010000255.1 GCA_023430425.1 Actinomycetes bacterium
GCCCCGGCTGGCCCGGCTGCCCCGGCTGACCCGGCTGACCCGGCGGCGGGCCGTACTGACCCGGCTGCCCGGGGCCGTAGGACGGGCCGGCGGCCGGCGGCGACCCCACCGGCCCCGGGGTGCGCACGCCGCCCACCTCGGCCAGCAGTCCGCGAGCGCGGTGGGCCACGTCAGGGGCGCACAGCAGCGCGTACGACCCGGCCACGATCTGGCTGGCCGAGGTGAAGTCCCGCTTGCCGCCGGTGAGCGCGTACGAGATGACCGAGAAGAGGATTCCGAACGCCGCGCCGATCGCCATCGCCGGCAGGATCGGGATCCACGCCTCCGGGGTGAACAGCGAGAGCAGCAGCCCGACGAAGAGACCGAACCACGCGCCCGACAGAGCGCCCGCCAGCGCCACGCGCCCGTAGGTGAGCCGCCCGGTGACGCGCTCCACCATGCGCAGGTCGGTGCCCACGATGGTGACGTTCTGGACCGGGAACTCCTTGTCGGCCAGGTGGTCGACGGCCTTCTGCGCCTCGAGGTACGTCCCGTACGAGGCGACGAGCTCGCCCGTGGGCAGCGTGGGGACGCGCGGCACGCCGGCCTGGGCACGGTTCATGGTCATGTCGCCATCCTCCCCCGTCGGGGTGCGCGGTGCCACGGGGGCCCGGGGGGCCCGGGACGGCTCCCGCACCTGTCACGGCCGCCAGCCTCCCCCGGCCCCGCCCGCCCCGCGGATACCCTGGCGCCGTGAGCAGCGTCGGGACCAGGGTCTTCGTCGCGCGCCTGGCGGGGACGACCGTCTTCGACCCCCTCGGTGACGAGGTGGGGCGGGTGCGCGACGTCGTCGTGCTGGTCCGGCCCAAGGGCGCCCCGCGCGCCGTCGGCCTGGTCGTGGAGGTGCCGGGGCGGCGTCGGGTGTTCCTGCCCCTGACCCGGGTCACCAGCATCGACGCCGGTCAGGTCATCATCACGGGCCTGCTCAACGTCCGGCGCTTCGAGCAGCGGCCCACCGAGACGCTCGCGATCGGCGAGCTGCTCGATCGGCGCCTCGACCTGGCGGACGGGTCCGGCGGCGCCACGATCGTCGACCTCGCGATGGAGCAGCAGCGCAACCGCGACTGGCTGGTCACCCAGCTGTTCGTGCGCCGTACCGAGCACGCCAAGGGCGGGCTGATCCGGCGTCGGCGGGGCGAGACGCTCCTCGTCGACGTCGGTGAGGTGCGCACGCTCGCTCCCGCCGCGGGCGCCCAGGCGGCGGACCTGCTGCTGGCGTCCTACGAGGACATGAAGGCCGCCGACCTCGCGGACGCGCTGCACGACCTGTCGGACACCCGCCGGCTCGAGGTGGCGGCGGCGCTGGACAACGAGCGCCTGGCGGACGTCCTCGAGGAGCTCCCCGAGGACGACCAGGTCGCGATCCTCACCGGGCTGGGGCTCAGCCGGGCGGCCGACGTCCTGGACGCGATGCAGCCCGACGACGCCGCCGACCTGCTGTCGGAGATGCCCGCCGAGCAGGCGACCGAGCTGCTCGAGCTCATGGAGCCGGAGGAGGCGCGCGACGTCCGGCGCCTCCTCGCGTACGAGGAGGACACCGCCGGCGGCCTGATGACCACCGAGCCCGTCATCCTCGGGCCGGAGACCTCGATCGCCGCGGCGCTCGCCCACATCCGGCGCCAGGACCTCACGCCCGCCCTCGCGTCGATGATCTTCGTCGCCCGGCCCCCGCTCGAGACGCCGACGGGCCGGTTCCTCGGCGTCGTGCACTTCCAGCGGCTGCTGCGCGAGGCGCCGCACGACCCCATCGGCGGCATCCTCGACACCGAGATCGAGTGGGTGGCGCCCGAGGCCGGGATGGGCCAGCTCACCCGCCTCCTCGCCCAGTACAACCTTCTCGCGCTGCCCGTGCTCGACGCCGAGCGCCGCCTGCTCGGCGCCGTCTCGGTGGACGACCTGCTCGACCACCTGCTGCCGACCGACTGGCGCGACGCGGACACCGAGGTGACCGACCGCGCGATGGAGGACGCGCTCGAGGAGGTGGACCGTGGCTGACCGGCTCGACCAGCCGCGCGAGGTCCGCCGCCACCTGCTGCCGCGGCCCCGGCTGAGCCCCGACTCGGTCGGGCGCGTCTCGGAGGGCATCGCCCGGTTCCTCGGGACGCCACGGTTCCTCGTCTACCTGACCGTGTTCTGCGTCGCGTGGCTGGCGTGGAACAGCTGGGGCCCGGAGGGCGCCCGCTTCGACAGCTCCGAGTACGGCTTCACGGCGCTGACCCTCATGCTCTCGCTCCAGGCCTCCTACGCCGCGCCGCTGATCCTGCTCGCGCAGAACCGGCAGGCCGACCGCGACCGGGTCTCCGCCGAGCAGGACCGCCAGCGGGCCGAGCGCTCGCTCGCCGACACCGAGTTCCTCGCGCGGGAGATCGCGGCGCTGCGCATCGCGATGGGCGAGGTGGCCACCCGCGACTTCGTGCGCTCCGAGCTGCGCGACCTGCTCGAGGAGATCGAGCGCTCACGGGCCGGCGACGAGCCCGACGACGAGCCCGAGGGCGCCCGCGCCTGACGGGCGGGCCCGCTACTGGGTCGCCTCCGCGAGGAGCGCACGCAGGCGCTCGAGCAGGCCGGCGTCACCGTCGACCTCGAGGGGCTCGACCGGACCCCGGCCCCACAGCCACCGGTCCAGGTCCCATGCCCGGCCGGCCACGGTGAGGTCAGCGGGGCCCACGGGGCCCGCGGGGCCCACGGGGCCCGCGTTGCCCGCGGGGCCCGGG
>JAEZAR010000354.1 GCA_023430425.1 Actinomycetes bacterium
GTACTGGGGCTGGCCGTACTGGGGCTGGCCGTACTGGGGCTGGCCGTACTGGGGTTGGCCGTACCCGGGCTGCCCAGGCCCGGGCTGGCCGTACTGGGGCTGGCCGTACTGGGGTTGGCCGTACCCCGCCGGTGGGGGGCCGTAACCGGGAGCGGCGCTGCCGATCGAGCCCCAGGTCCACTCGCTCGGCTCGGTCCGCTCCGGCCCGCCGGTCGCCGCCTCCGGGACGGCTGGGGGCACCTCGGCGGCCGGTGTGCCTGGTGCGCCCGGCGCGACTGGCGTGCCCTCCGTGCCCTGCGTGCCGCTCGGCTCGTGCGGGTCGCTCACCCCGGCCCTCCTCGCGCGTGCCGCGGACCGGGCCTGTCCCGGCCCTGCGGACCGCGCCCATCGTGCCACGGACCCGCCCGCACGGGGGCCCGCGCGGACGGCCTCGCCGACGCCCCCGACGACGCCGCCGGGCGAGGCGAGTGCCGGGTCCCTTGCCCGGGGTGGAACGATGAGCGCATGAAGGGTCGGATCCTGGTGGTCGACGACGACGTCGCCCTCGCCGAGATGATCGGCATCGTCCTGAAGTCCGAGGGCTTCGAGCCCCTGTTCTGCGCGCACGGAGACGAGGCGCTCGAGGCGTTCCGGCAGGGCCAGCCGGACCTCGTGCTCCTCGACCTCATGCTGCCGGGGAAGGACGGCACCGAGATCTGCCGCCTCATCCGGGCCGAGTCGGGCGTGCCGATCGTCATGCTCACGGCCAAGAGCGACACCGTGGACGTGGTGCTCGGCCTCGAGTCCGGGGCCGACGACTACATCCCCAAGCCGTTCAAGCCGAAGGAGCTCATCGCCCGGGTGCGCGCACGCCTGCGGCGCACGGACGAGCCGAGCCCGGAGCACCTGACGATCGGCGACCTCGAGATCGACGTCACCGGTCACCGGGTGTCACGGGGTGGCCGAGCCATCCCCCTGACGCCCCTGGAGTTCGACCTCCTCGTGGCGCTGGCCCGCAAGCCGTGGCAGGTCTTCACCCGCGAGGTGCTGCTCGAGCGCGTCTGGGGCTACCGGCACGCCGCCGACACCCGGCTGGTGAACGTGCACGTGCAGCGCCTGCGCTCGAAGATCGAGCACGACCCGGAGGACCCGAGGATCGTGGTGACCGTCCGCGGCGTCGGCTACAAGGCGGGCGCCGAGGCGCCGTGACCGGCCGGATCGCAGCCTGGCCGGCCCGCGTCCGTCGTCTCGGCCGGCGCGGGTGGCTGTGGTCCGGGCTCGTGGTGCACGGCGTCGTCGACCGCTGGCGCGGCTCGCTGCAGATCCGCGTGGTCACCTCGGCGCTGGCGTTCGGCGTCGTCGCGCTCGGCGCGCTCGGCTGGTTCCTCTCGGACCGGATCGCCGACGGGCTCTACGACGACCGCCGGGTGCAGCTGCTCGCGGACTCGGCGAGCTCCACGCAGCAGGCCCAGCGCCGGTTCACCGCCTCGGCCTCCGAGCGCACCACCGGGCAGGACGTCGAGAGCCTCTTCCGCGACGTCATCGGCCAGCTCCAGGTCGGCGGCACGGGCGAGCGCCGCGACGTGTTCCTGCTCCGCGTGCCAGGGCAGCAGCGGTCCCGGGTGTTCGCCAACGACCAGGCGACGGCCCCCGACCTCGTCGACCTCATCGACCCGGCCCTGCGGCGCGAGGTGCGCAACGCCGACGTCCAGATGTGGATGCCCGTCGGCATCCCGACGGACGGGGTACCCGCCCCCGGGATCGTCGTCGGCTCCACCGTCACCGTGCCGACCGCGGGCGTCTACGAGCTCTACTACCTGTACGACCTGTCCGCCGAGCAGCAGACGCTGGAGTTCCTCCAGCGCGTCCTCCTGCTCGGCGCGGTCGCCCTCGTCCTCCTGCTCGGCATGCTGACGTGGATGGTGACCCGGACCGCCGTCCAGCCGGTCCGCGCCGCCGCGCGGGTCGCCGAGCGCCTGGCGGACGGACTGCTGTCGGAGCGGATGACGGTGCGCGGCAAGGACGAGATGGCGACGCTCGCACGCTCGTTCAACGAGATGGCGGAGAGCCTGCAGCTGCAGATCCACCGGATGGAGGACCTGTCGCGGCTCCAGCGGCGCTTCGTCTCGGACGTCTCCCACGAGCTCAAGACCCCGCTGACGACCATCCGGATCGCCGCCGAGATCCTGCACTCCTCGCGCGACCTGCTCGACCCCGCGGCCGCCCGGTCGGCCGAGCTGCTCACCGCCCAGCTCGACAGGTTCGAGGCCCTGCTCGCCGACCTGCTCGAGATGAGCCGGTTCGACGCCGGCGCCGCCATGCTCGACGCGGAGCGCCGGGACGTCCGCGACGTCGTCGTGCAGGCGGTCGACCAGGCGACGCCGCTCGCAGCCGGCAAGGGCGTGTGGCTGGCGGTCGAGCTGCCCGACGAGGCGGTGGTCGCCGACGTCGACGCCCGACGCGTCGAGCGCGTGCTGCGCAACCTGTTGGTCAACGCCCTCGAGCACGCCGAGGGGAACCCGGTGGAGGTGCGCCTGGCGGCGGACCCGCAGGCCCTCGCCATCCGCGTCCGGGACCACGGCGTGGGGATGACGCCCGAGGAGGCGGAGCACGTCTTCGACAGGTTCTGGCGCGCCGACCCCGCCCGCGCCCGCACCACGGGCGGGACCGGCCTCGGCCTGGCGATCTCGCAGGAGGACGCGCACCTGCACGGCGGCCGGCTCGAGGTGTGGGCGCGCCCCGGCCTGGGGGCGTCGTTCCTCCTGACCCTGCCGCGACGCGCCGGCATCACCCTGGGCGCCTCCCCGTTGCCGGTGGTGCCGGAGGAGACCCCGGCCCCCGCGCCCACGCTCGACCTCGGCGCGCGGGCCGTGGACCCCGCCGCGGTGCCCGACCTCGACCGGCTGGAGGCGTGATGGCCCGCCGCCTCGCCGTCGTCGCCGCGCTCGCCGCGCTCGCGGCCGCGCTCGCAGGGTGCGTGAGCATCCCCACCGAGGGGCCGATCAGCCGCGGCAGCCCGGCACCGGCGGACCCCGTCATCCCGATCCCGCTCCCGCTGGCGCCGCAGGACGGCGCCAGCCAGGAGGACATCGTCGCCGGGTTCCTCAGCGCCGCGCAGGCGGGCGTCTGGGAGGACTACGAGACCGCCCTGGAGTACCTCGCACGCGGGACGCAGTGGGACCCCTGGGCCCAGACCGTCGTCGCGAGCCAGGACCCCGAGGTGCTCCTCGTCCAGGAGGGCGAGGTCCGCGTCACGGTCCGCAACTCCGCGACCGTCGACGAGGGCGGGGTGTACGAGGAGGTGGTGGCCGACGCCACCCCGGTGGAGATGTCCTTCGGGCTGGTGCGCGAGCGCGGGGAGTGGCGGATCGCCAGCCTGCCGGACGGCGTCGTCGTGCGGGACGCGAGCTTCGCGAGCGCGTTCACCCCCGTCCCCGTGTACTTCGCGGCCCCCGACCGGCGCACCGGCGTCGCCGAGCTGCGCTGGCTGCCCAACCGGGACCTCCTGCGCCGCACGGTGCAGGCGCTCGTCGCAGGACCCTCGCCGTGGCTGCGCGACGCCGTCGCGACGGCCATCCCACCGCTCGAGCGCAACCCCGTGGAGGACGTCACGGGTCCCGACGCCGCCGGGGTGGTCACCGTGCGCCTCGCACCCGAGGTGAACCGTGCCGCGCTCCCGGAGAACGCCCGCGAGCTGCTCCAGGCGCAGCTGGAGGCGACGCTCATGACCTCCAACCTGCGCGGGATCGTCGTCACGGGCGTGACGGTGTCCGTGGGCGCCGCCGGCGTCCCGTGGGAGGTCGACCAGCAGGACGTCGTCCCCCTCGCCCGGGACGTCCTCGCCGAAGCCGGGCCGTTCGTGGTGCGCGACGGCGTGGTCGCCGAGGTCCGCGGCCAAGGGGTCCTCGAGCCGGTGGCCGACCTGGCGCCGCTCGCCGACCTCGCGGCGCACCACCTCGCGACGGGCCTCGACGGCCTGGTCTGGGCGGTGCTCGACGGACCGGGGCGCCTGGTCCTCCTGCCGACCGACGGGAGCGAGCCGCGCGAGCTGCACGTCGGCGTGTCCCTCGTCGGGCCGTCCGTCGACCGGGCCGGCTGGGTGTGGACGGGCGAGCGGGCCTCGGCCGGCGTCCTGGTCGCCGTGTCGGCGGACGGCGAGCTCGTCGAGCTGGCCGCCCCGTGGCTCGCCGGTCGCGAGGTGCGGTCCGTGCGGGTCTCCCGGGACGGCACCCGGGTCGCGGTCGCGTCCGTCGGGTCGGACGGCGCCCCCTCGATCGAGGTGCGCGCGGTGATCCGCACCGAGGACGAGGGGCGCCCCCAGCTGCTCGGCCGGGAGAGCCTGACGGTCGGCGCCGTGCTCGGCGACGTCGTCGAGCTGGCCTGGCTCGACGGGACCGACCTCGCGGTGCTCGGCACCCGCGGCGGCTCGGAGCAGCCGGGCGTGCACGAGGTGCCGCTCGGCGGCCCCACGACGCTGGTGCAGTTCGTGCCCGACGACGCGCGCGGCATCGCGGCGGGCCGCGGCGAGGGGAGCGTGCACGTGGTCGACGAGGCGGGCGTCCTGCGTGTCCTGCGGGGCTCCGGCTGGGTGGTCGTGGCGGAGCAGGTGTCCGACCCGGTGTTCCCCGGCTGAGCCCCGTCGCACTCCGGCGTGGGGGCCGGGGCGCCCCGGGCTGTGGACGGCCGTCGTCGGGCCGCCGTCGCCGCCAGGCTGGTCGCGTGCCTCGTGTGCGTCCTCGTGTGCGTCCTCGTGCGCGTCCCGTGCCTCCTGTGCCGCCCGGGCCCGCTGTGCCTCAGGTGCCCCGCCGCGGCGGCGTGCCCGAGCACCTGCGGCGTGCCCTGACGGACCTCGCCCGCCTCGTGCTGCCGGTCGAGTGCCCCGGCTGCGGACTGCCGGACGAGCGCCTGTGCGAGGCGTGCGCGGGTCTCCTGGACGCGGCCCCGTGGCGCTGCGAGTCGGGTGTGCCGCGACTGGACCGGGTGGACGGCTGCCCGGTGCCCCCCGTCTGGGCGCTCGTCGCGTACGAGGGCCCGGTGCGCGGGCTCGTCGTGGCCTGGAAGGACGGCGGCCGGGCGGACCTCACGGGGTTGCTCACGTCGGCGGCGTCGCGGGGCGGCACCGCCCTCGCGCCGGCGCTGTCGGACCT
>JAEZAR010000391.1 GCA_023430425.1 Actinomycetes bacterium
GGCGGGCACTCGTTCACGGCGGTCGCGGCGACCGACGGCGTGCTGCTCGACGTCGGCCTGCTCGCCGGGGTCGAGGCGGTGCTGCGGCACCCGGACGGCACGGCCGACGTGACCGTCGGCGCGGGCACCCGGCTCCGCGACCTCAACCGGGCGCTCGCGGGGCTCGGGCTCGCGATGGCGAACCTCGGCGACATCGACCGGCAGACCGTCGCCGGTGCGGTCTGCACCGGCACCCACGGCACCGGCGCCCGCGTGGGCGGCCTGTCGAGCCAGGTCGCCGGCCTGCGGGTGGTCACCGCCGACGGCGCGGTGCACGACGTCGACGCGTCCCGCGAGCCGGCCCTGTTCGAGGCGGCGCGCCTGGGCCTGGGCGCACTGGGCGTCCTCGTCTCGGTGACCCTGCGGGTGGTGCCCGCCTTCACCCTGCAAGCCCGCGAGGAGACGCGCCCCCTGGCGGAGGTGCTCGAACGCCTCGACGGGCCCGACGGCTGGGTCGCCACGACCGACCACGTGGACCTGTACTGGTTCCCCTTCACCCGGCGGGCCCTGGTCAAGCGCAACGACCGGGTGCTCGACGCGCCCGCCGCGCGCGCCGGGGTCGCGGAGCGCCTCGGGTCCCTGCGGCGCCTGCTCGACGACGAGGTGCTCGCCAACGGCGTCTTCGAGCTGACCAACCGGATCGCCGCCGTCGTCCCGGCCGCGGTGCCGACGGTCAACGCGGTCGCCGCGCGGGCCCTCTCGGACCGCACCTACCGCGCACCGTCCGCGCAGGTGTTCGTCAGCCCGCGGCGCGTGCGGTTCCGCGAGATGGAGTACGCGGTGCCGCGCGGGGCGCTGCGCGACGTCCTGGGGGAGGTGGACGCCTGGCTGCGCCGGACGCGCGAGCCGGTCCCCTTCCCGGTGGAGATCCGCTTCGCCCCGGCCGACGACGTCTGGCTCTCCACGGCGTACGGGCGGGACACCGCGTACGTCGCCGTGCACCAGTACCACCGGCTGCCGCACGCGCGGTACTTCGCCGCCGTCGAGGCGGTGATGGACGCCGCCGACGGCCGGCCGCACTGGGGCAAGCTGCACGGGCTCGACGCCGACCGCCTGGCGCCGCGCTACCCGCGGTTCGAGGAGTTCCGCCGGGAGCGCGCCGCCGTCGACCCGCAGGGGATGTTCGCGAACGCCTACGTCGACCGGGTGCTCGGCCCCGCCGGCGCGACTACGCGACCCGGTGGGTGACCCCGGCGCCGTGGCTCCCGTCCCGGCGCCGCCGGGGGAGCCTGACGCGCCACCGCTCGCCCGCCCCCTCGACCCAGTCGAGGACGCTGTCGCCGACGTGGTTGAACACGAAGGTCGGACGGTCCTGCGTCGTCACCACCCGGGCCAGCGCCTCCGGGTCCGGGTGACCGAACACCGCGCCGTCGGTGGAGACCAGCCACACGCGTGACCGGAGGCGCTCGAGCAGGCGCAGGGAGGTGTTCCGGCGCGAGCCGTGGTGGGACATCTTCACCGCGTCGAACGTGTGCGGCCCCGGGCCCAGGCGGTCCAGCCCGGCGATCACCTCCTCGGCGGGGGCGTCGCCGAGCAGCAGGACGCGACGGCCGTCGAACTCCGCCACGAGCGAGATGCCGGCGGCGTTGGCCCGGCTGGAGTCGCGGCGGTACGGGGCCGCCGCGAGCGCCCCCACGTCCAGCCCGAGCAGGTCGCTGCGCCGCCAGGACGGCCTGGTGATCTCGGCGCCCCGGCCGGGCAGGATGCCGGCCTTCCGGCAGGCCTTCTCCCACTCCGGCGCGAGCCGGGCGAGCACGGACGGCCGTGGCCCGAGCACGGTGAGCGTGAGCCCGCCGCGCAGCCGGACGACGGGCGGCGGGCCGTCGTCGGGCAGCTGGACGGGTCCACCGTCGAAGGCGCGGTTCCACCGGGACGGGTCCGTCAGCAGGGTGGTCGTGAGCCGTTCGCCGTCGAGCCCGCCGAGCAGGTCGTCCGGCTCGGGCACGAGGTGCCGGTACCCGTTGAACCACACGTCGCGGAACAGCCGCAGCCGGCGCGGGTCGGACAGGAGGGAGACCACGCCCTGCACGTGGTCGGCGTCGACGTGGGTGACCACGAGCAGCTCGAGGCGGTTCGAGCGTCCCGGCAGGGCGGCGATGCGGCGCTCGAGCTCGGGCACGAGGGTGCCGATCGTGTCCTGCGGCCCGGCGTCGACGAGCACGTGGTGGCGCCCCGCCGCGGTGCCGTAGGTGAGCCACAGGCAGTCCCCGCGCTGCGCGGGGAGCATCTCGACGGTGAACAACGCGCCTCCTCGCTGGTGGTGTCAGATCGTCCAGTCGGCGTCGCCGTAGGCGGTGAGCGCCAGCGCCACGGGCCACCCCTCGGCGACGGCTGCGCGCCGCCAGGCCGTGACGAGGTCGCCGAGCGGCGTCCGGCGCCGGTCCGCGGCCGCCGCGCGCAGGTCCGTCACCAGGCGCTGAGCCAGCCGCGCGGCGTGCGCACCGCGCACCTTGGCCAGGCTCGAGACGACCACGGCGGCGTCGTTCTCCAGGAAGCGGGTCGCGAAGCCACCCGGGTTCACCACCGAGCCCGTGGTGTCGCAGCCGAGCAGGAGGACCACCGGGCGCACGTCGCGAGCACCCGTGACGTGGGTGACCTCGAGCTCGCCGCGGCGCAGGGTCGTCGAGGAGATCTCCATCGTCAGCGCCGTCTCGTCCGTGTGGGGCATCAGGACGAGCAGGTCGGTGTCGGCCGCGGCGAGGGTGGCCTCCCACTCGGCCCACGTCGATGCGCGGTGGGCCTCGGCACCGAGGGCATCGAGCGTGGCCGCGACGTCGGCCGCCGTCACCTTGCGGCTCGCGCCGAGCGCGGCCCGCGTGACGGTGAGGCGGCGTCGCCGGCGCGTGGGCGTCGCCGTCGTGAGGACCTGGCGCTCGCCCCCGGGCCCCAGGTCGTCGAGGTACTGCCGCTCGATCGTCGCGTGCATCCCGAGGAACGCCGCGGGGCACACGATCGACCGGTCGGTCGGGCCGTCGCCGCAGGACGGGCCGCACCCCTCGCCCCCGGCCAGCCACGACGGGCACAGGGCGGCACCCGTGCGCGGCGCGTACCGCGTGTACGCCAGCTCGAGGGGCAGGAACGCGGCCGAGCGCGCCGTGACGAGCTGCAGGCGCTCCAGGCGCTCCCCGAACGGCAGCAGGTACCGCTTGAGGAAGCCGTGCAGGTCGCGGCCCCACAGCGCCAGCTCGACGAGCAGCGCGACCTCCGCCTCGCCAGGTCGGTCGCCCGCCCGCGGGCGGAGGTCGGCCGCCCGCACCAGGACGTCGCTGAGGTGGCTGACCACCGGCTCCAGCTCGCGCATCACCGGCACGTCGACGTTGGTGGTCGCCCCGTCGCGGTGCGCCATGAGGCCGGGCCTGCCCGCGGCCGTGTGGTTGGCGACGACCGTCGCGTCGAACGGTCGGCGGCGGCGCAGGTCGGTGAGCGTCGGGTGGACGAGGGTGTACTCCGTCAGGGCGGCCGGCCCGCCGACGACGCCGGACAGGACGGCGGTCTGCAGGACCCGGTTGCGGTGCACGAGCAGCAGGCGCGCGGAGACGTCGCGGGTGCCGGGCGGCAGGTCCAGCTCGAGGTGGGCGTCGCTGGACCGCCCGTGCCGCGGCACGCGCAGGTCGGCGCGCGAAGGGCGACCGTGGGGCTCGAGGGGGACCAGCACGGCGGTCAGGCGCACCGAGCTCAGGTGCGGGCGCGTGAAGCCCAGCTCCTGCGGGGTCAGCGCACCGGCGGCGAGCGCGCCCCGCTCCAGGGCGCCCACGAACACCGTGACGACGTTGGCGCCCTCGGCGAACGTGTTCGGCGGTCCCGGCTGCGACGCCGCAGCAGGGGAGGTGACGGCCGGGGAGGCGTCGGCGGGGGGAACGTCGTTCACGCGGCACTGGAGCCAGCGGGCGTCGGCCGTGGTGTCGGCGCGCTCGGCCTCCTCGACCTCGTCGGCCGCCGGCTCCTCGGGTTGCTCGGTCCCGTCGGGGATCTCGACCTCGGGTGCCGCGTGGCCGGGCAGGGGCTCGGCCCAGGTGCCGGGCGGCATGGCCGGTGGTGGCGCGTCCGGTCGTGGTGGTTCGGGCGGCGGCGGCGGCATGGCCGGTGGTGGCG
>JAEZAR010000422.1 GCA_023430425.1 Actinomycetes bacterium
CCCCCGCCCTGCGCGAGGCCGAGGGCGTCGTCACGGCCTTCGTCCAGCTGGCGGCGCCGTCCGGCGTCGAGACCGCCGAGGAGGGCGGGGACGCCGCGGACGTGGTCGCCGCCGTCGCCGACGTCGAGGCGCTCGCCGACGAGGTGGTGCCGGCCGACGCCGGCGCCCGCGTCGCCGCCTCGACCCCCGTCAAGGTCGCGGTGACCGCGAACGTCGTGCCGGGCGTCGTCGTGACCGGTGACGCGACCGAGATCGCGGCGCTGGCCGAGGACCCGTCGGTCGTCGCGGTGCACCTCGTGGTGCCGAAGACCGTCGACAACATGGGCACCGACGTCCTCACGCGGGCCGCCCAGGCCTGGACCGCGACCGGGATGACGGGCGCGGGCGTGACCATCGGCGTCATCGACACCGGCGTCGACTACACCCACGCGACGTTCGGCGGCCCCGGGACCACGGAGGCCTACGCGGAGGCCTACGGCGCCGACGGCACGGGGCCGGTGCCCGACGGGCTGTACGACCCCGCCAAGTTCCTCGGCGGGTACGACTTCGCCGGGCCCACGTACGACGCCGGCGGGAGCACCCTGGCCGCGCTCGTCCCGCAGCCCGACGAGAACCCGATCGACGCCCCGCACACCGCCGGCGGCGGCCACGGCAGCCACGTGGCGGGCACCGCGGCGGGCTACGGCGTGACCCCGGACGGCGCGACGTTCCGCGGCGACCACACCACCCTCACCGACGTCGCCGACTGGCTCGTCGGCCCGGGCAGCGCGCCCGAGGCCGGCGTCTACGCGCTCAAGGTCTTCGGCGACGTCGGCGGCAGCACGGGCCTCGTCGTCCAGGCCCTCGACTGGGCCGCCGACCCGAACGGGGACGGTGACTTCAGCGACCACCTCGACATCGTCAACATGTCGCTCGGCTCGGACCTGAGCCCTGCGGACGACCCCGAGAGCCTGTTCGTCGACGAGCTGACCGCGCTCGGCGTCCTCACGGTGACCTCGGCGGGCAACGGTGGCGACCAGACCGACGTCGGCGGCTCGCCCGGCAACTCGGCGAGCGCCCTGACCGTCGCGAACTCGGTCGGCCTCACGCAGACCTACGACGCCGTCGAGGTCGTCGAGGCGCCGGACCCCGCGCTCGTCGGGCAGCACGCGGCCCAGAACACCGTCAACTACGCGGGGGGCGAGGACGTCACGGCGCCCGTGTCGTACGTGGGCGGCGACGTGGACGGCTGCACGGTGGACGAGCAGAACACCCTCGAGCCGTTCGCCGACGAGATCGCCGGCACGATCGTGTGGCTCTGGTGGGACGACGACGACTCGTCCCGCAGGTGCGGCAGCACCGTGCGGTGGGACAACGCCGAGGCCGTCGGCGCCGTCGGGGTCCTGATCGGCACCGAGCTGCCCGTCTTCCCGGCGGGCATCGCCGGCAACGCCGGGATCCCGGGCGCCCAGCTCACCGCTGCGTCGACCGACGCGCTCCTGCCGGCGATCCAGGCCGCGACGTCCGAGGCGCCCGTCGTGGTGCACCTCGGCCCTTCGCTCGCGAACGCGGCCTTCGTCACCGACCCCGCGCTCGCCGACACGCTCAACAGCGGGTCGTCGCGCGGCGTCCACGGATCGCTCGGGGTGGTCAAGCCCGACGTCGCCGCGCCGGGCACGCTCATCAGCTCCGCCGCCTCCGGCAGCGGCAACGACCGCGTGACCTACTCGGGCACATCGATGGCCTCGCCCCACGTGGCCGGGATCGCCGCGCTCGTGGCGCAGGCGCACCCGGGCTACTCGCCCCAGCAGGTCAAGGCGGCCGTCATGAACACCGCCACCCACGACGTGTACAGCGGGCTCGGGCAGACGGGTCCCGTGTACGGCCCGGAGCGGGTCGGCTCGGGCCGGGTGGACGCCCTCGACGCCGTGCAGGCGTCGGTGCTCGCCTACGACACCGCGAACCCCGCCCTCGTCTCCGTGACCTTCGGGCTCGTGGACGTCGCGGACGAGGTGGTGGTGCTCGAGCGCACCGTCACGGTCGCCGACACCGCCGGCGCCGGCGGCACGTTCGCGACGTCGTTCGACCAGGCCACCACCGCGGGCGGCGCGTCGGTGACCGTCGCCCCGGCGCAGGTCGTCGTGCCGGCGGGCGGGACCGCGACGGTGACGGTGACGCTCACCGTGGACCCGGCCACCCTGACCCGGGACATCGACCCGACGCAGGCGACGTCCTACCTCGGCGGCGTCCCGCGCGAGTACGTGACGACGATCTCGGGCCGGCTGGTGCTGACGCCGGCCGGCGGCCCCGAGCTCCGCGTGCCGGTGCAGGCGGCGCCGCGGCCGGTGAGCGCACTCACCTCCCCGACCGTCCGCTTCGCGGCCGACCAGACGGCTGCGCCGCTCGTCGTCGAGGGTCGCGGCGTGGCGACGGGCGGCTGGTACTCGCTCATGGCGCCGTTCGGGCTCGTCGCCACGAGCCCGGAGCTGCCCGACGGCGGGGCGACCCCCCCGTCGGCCCTGCGCGCCGCCGACCTGCAGCACGTCGGGTTCACCTCGACGGCCCCGGAGGTCGCGGCCGCGGGAGGCGACCCGGCGGCCGACGGGGTGATGGCGCTCGGCATCTCCACGTACGGCGAGTGGGCCACGCTCGGCGGCGTCATCGTCCCGGTCATCGACACCGACGTGGACGGCGACGGCATCTGGGACTTCGAGACGTACGTCTGGAAGCTCGCCGCCGAGATGGACCTCACGACCGTCGAGACCTACGCCCTGACCTACGACCCGTCGTCGGGCTACGGCTTCGGCGACCGCGTGGACATCTGGACGGCGAACGGCATCGGAGCACCGCTGGACACCTCCGTGTTCGACAGCGACGTCCTCGTGGTGCCGATGGGGCTCGCGGCGCTCGGGGTCGAGCCGGGTGACACGCCGACCTTCGCCCTCGCGACGTACTCCCCGTACGAGGGCGTCGCGGGCGGGTTCGTCGACGAGGTGGGGCCGTTCACCGTGGACGCGTACGACCCGCCGGTCTGGTTCGACTCCGACCCGGGCGTCGTCGAGAGCACCCTGTGGTACCTCGGCCAGCCGGGCTCCGACGTCGTCGTGCACCGGCGCGCGGACGTCACCGACGCCGACCTGCTGGTGCTGCACACGCACAACGACGGCGCCACGGCGGCGCGGGCCCAGGTGGTCGACGTCGAGGTCGAGGCCCCGCTCGCCCCGTCGAGGACCGACGCCGTCGCACCGCGCGCCGTGCCGCGCGGGGTGCCGGTCCCGGTGACGGCGCTCGTGCGCACCGGTGGCCCGACGCCGACCGGCACCGTCTCGGTGCACGAGGGCGACGAGCTCCTGGCCTCGGCGCGCGTCGCCGCGGCCGGCCGCACCGGCCTCGCCGTGGCGCTGGTGCGCGGCCTCCCGGCGGGTGAGCACGTCCTCACGGTCACCTACAGCGGCAACGACCTGGTCGCGCCGTCGTCGGACACCGTCCGGGTCCGGGTCACCACCCCGCGCCTGCCCGGCCGGCCGGGCTGGGTGTGAGGGTGCCCGCCCGAGGGATGAGGGTGGCCGCGGGATGACGCCGCCCTGAGCCTCGACGCACGAGGGCCCGGCCCCTGGGGGCCGGGCCCTCGTGCGTGGTCAGGCCTCGGCGGCGACCTCACGGGCTGCCGCGCGCGAGCGGCGCACGCGGCTGGTGACCAGGTGGACGAGCCAGGCGACCGCGAACGCCGCCGCGAAGAGCGCCGCGGCGACGACCGGGCTCTGCATGACCTCCGGGTCCACCACCATGACGACCGCCAGCGCGAGCATCGTGACGCCCGCGAACAGCTTGAGCAGCTCGCCGTGCTTCTCCTGCAGCTTGGCCGCGCGCATCGTGACGACCGCGACGCCGAAGACGAGGAGCTCGTCGAGCAGGAACGGGACCATGTAGGCCACGAACAGGGCGGCGGCCTCCGCGAAGCCGACGCCGTTCGCCTGGAGCAGTCCCGTCCACAGGACCGGGAAGCCGGCGGTGCAGGGGGTCTCGAGCAGGGAGACGGCCACCCCGAGGGCGACCGTCGCGGCGAGCGCGGGCGCCAGCCGGTGGTGGGCGGCCGCCGCCCGGATCCGCTTGTAGATCCCCGGCTTCGCCGAGTCGGAGATCGTGAACGACAGGCCCTTCTTGAACGCGAAGTAGTCCTTGATGCTCACCACGGCGAACACCCCCGCCGCGACGCCCACGACCACCTGGATCCAGTCGAGGAACCCGACCACCGTCAGCGCGGAGTAGATGCCGGCCATGTACAGCGCGTACATGGCGGCGGTGACGACGAGGAAGGTGGTCCCGATCGCCACGACGCGCCGCCGCGAGGCGGTGCGGACGACGATCGTCAGGAGGACGGAGATCACCCACAGCGAGCACGGGTTCACGCCGTCGACGAAACCGATGATCACCGTGGAGACCAGCAGGTTCTGGTCGTCGAGGGAGACGGTGCCCACGAACGGCACGTCGATCTGGGCGCCCGTCTCGTCCGGCGCGCAGGCCAGGGAGTCGGGGTCCTCGCAGGTGCCGGCGCCCGGGGTACCGTACACGCCGGCCGGCAGGCGCTCACCGGCGGCGGCGCGGGCGATCCCGTCGGCGACGTCCTGCGCGATCGCGTCCGTCCAGCCGATCCACACCCGCTCGTCGATGACCGTGACCGGGACGCTGCCCGCGTCGAAGCCCAGCTCGTCACCGGCCCGGCGGAACAGCTCCTGGTTGGCCGTGTCGTGCCAGACCTCGTAGGTGGTGACGTCGAGGTCGTGGTCGAGCGCCATCTCGTCGAGCCACTCCAGCTCGTCCTCGCACTTCGGGCACTCGCGCCCGTACCAGAGCGTGATCTCGACGGTGGTGTCGCCCGCCTCCGCGGCCGTGACGGTCGGGATCGCCGCGGGCCCGGCGGCCGCCGCCTGGGCGGGCAGGACCACTGCGGCCAGCGCGCCGAGGAGCGCGAGGCCCGTCCGAAGGCGGGCGTGCAGGCCGCGGCGAGGGGCGGGCGCGTCGGTCATGGCCGTCCTCCAGGAGCCGGCGGACCGCACCGGCCCGCCGCATCATTCTCGGCAGGTGGGGGCTCCCGCCCGGTGGGAACTACGTCCCGCAGGTGGCGCGGTGCCGGGTCGCGGGCGCGGCGCCCGAGGCGACCCGCTGGTCACGGGCCTCAGTAGTCGTCGAGGTCGAGCTCGAACCACACCGTCTTGCCGCCCTCCGCGTGCTCGTCGACGCCCCAGCGGTGGGACATCGCCTCGACGATCGCCATGCCGCGGCCGGCGGGGGCGATCGGCTCGGGGTGCAGCACCACCGGCCGCGCCGCCACGTTGTCGGTGATCGCGACCCGGACCCACTCGTCGTCGCTGGTGAACTCGATGCGGATCGGCTGGTCGGCGGCGTGCTCCGTGCCGTGGAGCACCGCGTTGGCGAGCAGCTCGCTCGACAGCAGCTCCACGACCTGGTTCGCCATCCCGGTCACCCCGGCCGACGCGGCCACGCGCACGACCCAGTGCCGCCCGACGGCGACCGACCGCCGCTGCGGGGGCAGGTCCAGGACGAGGACGTCGTCGGAGTCGGGCATGGGCGGGGACGAGCGGGGGTCCGTGCCGCCCGGCGCGTGGGCGCCCGAGCCGGGCACCAGACGCAGGGAGCGGCCGGTCGACGTCCGGCGGGCGGGCTCACCGCTCATCCCGCTCCCCTTCCCGTCGTGTCGCTGCGCGCCCCCTGAGCACCTTCCCAGCCTGCACCAGGGCCGTCCGCCCGGCGCGCCGAGCGCGGGTGAACTCGCCCCGTGCGGACAGGATCGTCCGTGATGTCCGGCGCCGGACCCGACACGGCCGCCCCGGGAACCGCCGGCGCCGCCTGCGCGTTGACGCTCTCCGGCCGCCCCGGGAACCGCCGGCGCCGCCTGCGCGTTGACGCTCTCCGGCCGCCC
>JAEZAR010000041.1 GCA_023430425.1 Actinomycetes bacterium
GGAGACCTCCGCGCAGACGGGTGTGGTCGCGGCGGCCGCGGAGCAGGTGAGCCGCAACGTCCAGGCGGTCGCCGCCGGGGCCGAGCAGATGGGCGCCTCCATCCGCGAGATCGCGCAGAACGCGCACGAGGCCGCGCGGGTCGCCGAGCAGGCCACGACCGTCGCCGCGAGCACGAACGACCAGGTCGCCCGGCTCGGCTCGAGCTCGCGGGAGATCGGGGACGTGGTCAAGGTCATCACGAGCATCGCCGAGCAGACGAACCTGCTGGCGCTGAACGCGACGATCGAGGCGGCGCGGGCGGGCGAGGCCGGCAAGGGCTTCGCGGTCGTGGCCGGGGAGGTCAAGGAGCTGGCGCAGGAGACCGCGCGGGCGACCGAGGACATCGCCCGGCGCGTGGAGGCGATCCAGGCCGACACCGAAGGCGCCATCGCCGCCATCGGTGAGATCTCCGGCGTCATCGCCCGGATCAACGACTACCAGCTGACGATCGCCTCGGCCGTGGAGGAGCAGACCGCGACGAGTAACGAGATGGCCCGCGGGGTCGCCGAGGCCGCCACCGGCACCGGCGAGATCGCGGCCACCATCACCGGGGTCGCGACGGCGACGGCGACCGCCAGCGAGGTCCTCGCGCAGATGGACGCGTCGGTGGCCGAGCTCGCCCGGATGGCCGAGGACCTGCGGGTCCGCGTCGCGGCGTTCACGGTCTGAGCATGGGCATCTCGGTCCTCGTGGTGGACGACTCGGTCGTCGTCCGCCGCCTCGTCACCCTCGCCCTGGAGGCGGAGGAGGGCATCGACGTCGTCGGCGTCGCCGCGAACGGGCAGATCGCGCTCGCCAAGGTGGCGCAGCTCGCGCCGGACGTCGTGACCATGGACGTCGAGATGCCGGTGCTCGACGGCATCGCGACGGTCCGCGCGCTGCGGGCGGCGGGGCACCGGATGCCGGTCATCATGTTCTCCACGCTCACCGAGCGGGGTGCGTCCGCGACGCTCGACGCGCTCGCCGCCGGGGCGACGGACTACGTGACCAAGCCCACGGGGCACGCGAGCGTGCAGGAGGCCGTGCAGCGCGTCGCGAGCGACCTGGTCCCGCGGATCCGGGCGCTCGTGGGACGGCGGTCCGCCGCGCTCCCGGCCCCCCGCGCCGGTGCGGCAGCGCCGTCCGCTCCGCGTCGTCCGGCGCTGCGCATCCTTACCGCGCCCGAGCGGGGTCAGGTGCGGGCCGTCGTCGTCGGCGCCTCCACCGGCGGGCCCGAGGCGCTCTCCCACCTCGTGCGGGGGCTCGGCGCCCTGAGCGTGCCCGTGGTCGTGGTCCAGCACATGCCGCCCGTCTTCACCACGCAGCTCGCGGCCCGGCTGGACCGGCTGGGCGATGCCGACGTGGTCGAGGCGGGCGGCGGGCAGGCCCTGGCGCCCGGGACGGTGCACGTGGCGCCCGGCGACCACCACCTCGAGCTCGTGCGGTCCGGCGCCGTCGTGCGGACGCGGCTGCACCAGGGTCCCGCCGTCAACTACTGCCGGCCGTCGGTGGACGTGCTGTTCCGCTCGGCCGCAGCCGTCTACGGGCGCGACCTCCTCGCGGTCGTCCTCACGGGGATGGGCTCGGACGGGCGCAGCGGCGTCGAGGCGGTCCTGGCCGCCGGCGGCCGGGTGATCGCCCAGGACGAGGCCACGAGCGTCGTGTGGGGCATGCCGGGGGCCGTCGCGACCGGCCCGGGTGCGCACGCGGTGCTGCCGCTGCCGGAGGTGGCGCCCGCCGTCGTGCGTGCCGTCACCCGGGCGGGGGTGCCGGCGTGAGCATCACCGCGGAGAGCTTCGGCTACGTCGCCGACCTCGTGCGCCGGCGCAGCGGGATCGTGCTCGAGCCGGGCAAGGAGTACCTCGTCGAGGGCCGCCTGCTGCCGCTCGCGCGCGCCGCGGCCGCGGCCGACGTCGACGCGTACCTGCGGGCGCTGCGGACGGCTCCCCGCCACGACCACCTGGAGTCCGTCGTGGCGGCGCTCACGACGAACGAGACGTCCTGGTTCCGGGACGCGGAGCCGTTCCGCGCGCTCGTCGAGCGCGTCGTGCCGGAACGCGGGCCCGCCCTGCGGATCTGGTCGGCCGCGTGCTCCACCGGCCAGGAGCCGTACTCCATCGCGATGACGCTCGCCGACGCGGTGCCGCCGGGTGGCCTGCGGATCCTCGCCACCGACCTGTCCGGGCCCGTGCTCGAGCGGGCGCAGCGGGGCAGGTACTCCCAGCTGGAGGTCAACCGCGGCCTGCCGGCGACCATGCTCGTGCGGCACTTCGCCCGCGTGGGTGCCGAGTGGGAGGTGGACCCGCTGCTGCGTGCGCAGGTCACCTTCGCGCGGCACAACCTCCTCGAGCCGACGCCGCAGGGCCCCTTCGACGTGGTGTTCCTGCGCAACGTGCTCATCTACTTCGACCTGGCGACCAAGCAGGAGGTCCTGGCCCGGGTGCAGCGCGTGCTGCGCCCGGGCGGGTACCTCGTGCTCGGGGCCGCCGAGACCACCGTGGGCATCGACGACACCTGGGAGCGGGTCCCGGTCGGTCGCGGCGCCCTGTACCGCCGGGACATGCGGAGGGCAGCATGAGGGCACTGGTCATCGACGACTCGCGGACGATGCGGCGGATCATCACCGGCATCCTGCGACCGCTCGGCTTCGACATCGTCGAGGCGGCCCACGGGCAGGAGGCCCTCGACGCGCTCGAGGCCGGCCTGGAGGTCGAGCTCGCCTGCGTGGACTGGAACATGCCGGTCCTGGACGGCCTGAGCTTCGTCACTGCCGTGCGACGGGAGCGCCGGTGGCGCGACATGACGCTCGTCGTGGTCACGACGGAGAGCGAGCAGTCCCAGATCGTCCGGGCCCTGGCGGCCGGCGCGCACGAGTACGTCATCAAGCCGTTCACCCCGGAGGCCATCCGGGACAAGCTCCAGCTGCTCGGGCTGGTCGGACTGCAGGAGTCGGCATGACCTTCGACCTGGACATCGAGGTGTTCGAGGACACCGACCCCGTCTACGTGATCGCCACGGAGGTGTTCGCGGCCATGGTGGACGGCGAGCCGGGCCACGTGCGCCCCTGGTGCGGGCCGGATCCCGTGCCCGTGGAGGAGCTGCACGCCTGGGTGGACGTCAACGGGACGATGGCGGGGCGGGTGCTGCTCTCGACGGAGCTGGCCACCGCCGTCGAGCTCACGCGCGCCCTGCTGGGGCTGGACCCCGCCGAGCGCGTCGGCGACGCGGACATCGTGGACGCGCTCGGCGAGGTCGCCAACGTGGTGGGCGGGAACGTCAAGGCGCTGGTGCCGGACCCCGGCGTGCTCACGCTCCCCGAGGTCGCGCACGTGCGGCCGGACACCCATCCCGACGACCTGCTCCACGCGCTGTCGCTCGACTGGCGCGGCCGCCCGCTGGCGATCAGCCTGTGGCGGCTCTCCCCCGGAAGGACGCCCCGATGAAGGTCCTCGTCGCCGACGACAGCCGCGTGATGCGGCAGATCGTCATCCGGACGCTCCGCCAGGCCGGCTACGACTGGTGGGAGATCAGCGAGGCGCCCGACGGCCGGGCCGCGTACGAGGCGGTGGTCGCCGACCCGCCCGCCCTCGTGCTCTCCGACTGGAACATGCCCGAGATGACGGGCATGGAGCTGCTCGAGAGCCTGCGCGCCGCGGGCGTCGACGTGCCGTTCGCGTTCGTCACGTCGGAGGGGTCGGCGGAGATGCGGGCCCAGGCGGAGGCCGCCGGCGCGCTCTTCCTCATCGCCAAGCCCTTCACGGCGGACGTGTTCCGCGACACCATCGACCCCTACCTGGAGTGACGATGACGACCACGCCCCTGCCCGCCGCCTTCGACGTCCGCGAGCTGCTGGCGAGCCTCCTCGGGCGCGACGTGGAGGCCGAGGTCGTCACCGGCGTCGTCGACCCGCACAAGCACCCGGGGGCGCTGGTCGGCGCCTACGTCGACGACGCCCTGAGGCTCCGGGCGCTCGTCGTCGCCGACCTCGCCCTCACCGCGTACGCCGGCGCCGCGATCGCCCTCATGGGTGTGCGCGTCGCGGAGGACGTGGTGCGCTCCGAGCTGCTCTCGCCGGTGCTGTACGACAACGCGGCGGAGATCCTCAACGTCGCAGCCTCGCTGTTCAACGCCGACGGCGCACCCCACGTGCGCCTGTACGAGGCGTACGCGCCCCGCGAGGTGCTGCCGCCGGACGTCGACAGGTGGGTGCTCGCGCAGGGCGCGCGGCTGAGCCTCGAGCTCACGGTCGCCGGGTACGGCACCGGGCGGATGTCGGTCCAGGTCGTCTGACCTCCGCCGGGCCGTCGGGGCGGCGTCAGTGCGTCGGGACGTACTGCCAGTGCCAGGGCTCGCGCGCCACGTTCTCGACGAAGCCGAAGCGGCCCGCGTTCTGCCGCATCCACGTCTGGGCCGCGTGGTCCAGACGGAGGTCGACGGCGATCCCCCAGCCGTGCTTGCTCGTGCCCGGGGTCGCGGCCAGCCCGCCCTGGGAGTACAGGCCCTTGCGGCGCACCAGGTCGACCTGCGTCTCGTAGGTGCGGTACGAGTCGGTGATCCCGATGGTCACGCCCTCGGTCCGCGCCGTCGCGAGCAGCGCCTCCAGCGAGCGGGCCGCGGGCGCCCACAGTCGGTGCGACGTGCCGGCGACCTCGCTGAGCGCCGCGGCCGGCACCTTCCCGTTGCCGTACCCCTTGAGCTCGACGGGCACGCCGCCCGCGTCGACGAGGGCCCGGCCGGAGCCGACCTCGGCCGCCGCGGCGCCGGGGGCCGCGGGGCCGGTCAGACCGGTGAGGGACCCGAGGGCCACCGGCGACGCCGTGGCCGGGGACGTGGTCGGGCGCAGCTCGGCCAGGACGGCCTCGCCCAGGACCGTGGCGAACGAGGGGCCCGGGCGCGACACCTGGGCGATGCGGGACTGGATGTGCGCGATCCGTGAGTCGATGGCGGCGATCGCCCCGATGCCCACCTCGCCCACGCTGCCCACCTCCCGCGCCGGGCCTGCCCGGCACCCGTCCGATCGACACCCCGCCGGGTGACGTGAGGCACCGCGCGCCGCCGAGCGCGGGCGAGCGGGTGAAAAGGGGCCGTGGGCTGCGGCGATCGGGTGAAGCCCTGTCCGGCGGTGGGGGGCGTCCCCTACCCTGGGCATGTCAGCGACAAGGGCAAACCCGCCGCGAGACGGGGACGCAAAGCCACGGGACCCTCGAGGTCAGCCGGGCCACCGAACGAAGGATGGCTGCCATGGGCGAGCCTGCTGGTGCGGACCGCACCCCCTACGACGCTCCCGTGGAGCGCACCGAGACCGTCGCCCTGCCGCCGGCGATGCTCGCGCGGCTGGCGTCGCTCGCCAGCGAGCTGGCCTACGTGCCCTTCATCCCGCAGCAGTCGCGGGTGACCGTCTGATCACTGGTAGCTGACGAACACCGGCGTCGGCTGCACCTGGTAGGTCTGCGCGGGCGTGGCCATGGGCACGTCCTCGTCGATGAAGTTCTTCCAGCCCCAGACGACGCCGGGCGGGGCGCCGAGCTGCAGGTTCGCCCAGGTCCCGGCCTTGGCGCCCTGGCTCCCCTGGCCGTCGACGTGCAGGAGCACCTGGACGGCCGGGTCCGTCGTGGTGACCAGCTCGCGCCCGACCACCATGCGCTGCATGAACTGGTGCAGGATGAGCAGCTTCTGCGGCAGGCGGTGCGTGCGCGTGAGCTCCCCGAGGTAGCCCACGACGGCGTTCACCTCGTCGACGTGGACGGAGCCGATCTGGCGCAGGTGCACCTGGTCGGGCCCGAGCCGCCACTCCGGGTCGAGCGCGAGCCCGACGTTCGGGTAGAGCAGGAGGGGCTCGTACAGACGCGCCTGGGTGAGGAAGTCCGTCCGCCCGGGCTGGAGGTCGAGGACGACGTACACGCCCGCCTCCAGGGCAGCCTCGACCCAGGGCACGAAGCGCTCGACCGGGAGCTCGTTGGAGTAGTTGCCGTCGTCGCCCGCGGGCCGGTCCGCGATGGTCACGATCATCTCGAAGGCGGGCACGACGACGTCGGTCGTCAGCGCCTGGTACTCCGCGGCGAGCCCGCGCGCCCGCTCGATGCTCGCCGCGACGTCCTGCTCGCCGAGGAGCCCGAGGGCGGGCACGCCCGGTGACCCGTACAGGGCGACGAACCGGCGACCCGGCACGAGCACCTGACCGCCGCCGGGCAGCTCGACGCCGGTCGCCGCGGTGGCCGCCCGCCACTCGAGGTCCTCCGCGGTGCCGAACCCCCCGCCCAGCCCGACGACGGTGGTCGCCCCGGCCGCGGCGAGGGCCTGCACGTCCTCGGACCGGACCCGCGGGTCACCGCTGGGCACGACGAGGACGTCGACGCCCGCCGCGCGGGCCGTGGCGACCGCGGGCAGCTCCTCGGGCGCACCGGTCGTGAGCACGAGGCCGCCCTCCGGCGCGTCCGGGAGCTCGGTGCGCGGC
>JAEZAR010000102.1 GCA_023430425.1 Actinomycetes bacterium
TGCGCGGACCGGGCCGGCCCCCGGCGTCGGGCGCGTCGGCCTGCGCCGGGACCGCGAGCGCGGGCCGGTGCTGGCGGCACTCATGGTCACCACCGGGCTCATCGCGATCGAGGCGACGATCCTCGCCACGGCGGTCCCGACCATCGTCTCGGACCTCGGTGGCTTCGCGAGCTTCCCCTGGCTGTTCTCGGTCTACCTGCTCACCGCCGCGGTCACCGTCCCGATCTACTCCAAGGTCGCCGACACGGTCGGGCGCAAGCCGGTCATCCTCGTCGGCATCGCGCTGTTCCTGCTCGGCAGCCTGCTCGCGGGGTTCGCGACCTCGATGACCGCGCTCATCGTGTTCCGCGCGGTCCAGGGCCTGGGCGCGGGGGCGGTCCAGCCGATGGCCATCACGATCGCGGGCGACATCTACACGGTCGCGGAGCGGGCCAAGGTGCAGGGGTACATCGCGGCGGTGTGGGCGAGCGCGTCAGTGGTGGGTCCGACGCTGGGCGGCGTCTTCGCGGAGTACACCGACTGGTCCTGGATCTTCTGGGTGAACCTCCCGCTGGGCGGGGCGGCCGCGTACCTGCTCGCCACGCGGTTCCACGAGCGGATCGAGCGCCGGGGGCACCGCATCGACTGGCTGGGGGGCGTGCTGCTCACGAGCGGGTCGACCGCGCTGATCCTGGCGCTGCTCGAGGGCGGCAACGCGTGGGCGTGGAGCTCGCCGCAGTCCGTCCTCGCGCTGTCCGGCGGCGTGCTGGCGCTCGGGGCCTTCGTGGCGGTCGAGACGCGCGCCACCGAACCGGTCCTGCCGCTGTGGGTGCTCTCCCGGCGGTTGCTCGCGACGACCGCGCTCATCGCCGTCGGGGTCGGCGTCATCCTCATGGGGGTGACCACGTACGTGCCGACCTACCTCGAGGCGCTGCTCGGCGTCTCCCCGCTGGCGTCCGGGCTCGCTCTCGCGGCGCTCACCCTGGGATGGCCGATCTCCGCCTCGCAGGCCGGCCGGCTGTACCTGCGCATCGGCTTCCGCGCCACGGTGCTCATCGGGGCCGCGATCGCGGTCGCCGCCACCGCCCTGCTCGCCGTGACGTCCACGACGCCGTCCCTCGCACTGGTCGCGACGAGCTGCTTCGCGCTCGGCCTGGGCATGGGGTTCGTCGCGGCGCCCAGCCTCATCGCCGCGCAGGCGAGCGTCGGGTGGGGGGACCGCGGCGTGGTCACCGGCGCGAACATGTTCGCCCGCACGATGGGCTCCGCCGTCGGGGTGGCGGCCCTCGGCGCGCTGGTGAACGCGACGATGCGCGGCGCCGACCCGTTCGCGGAGCCGGCGCGGTTCGAGGGCGCCGCGACCACCGTCTTCACCGCCGTCGCCGTCGTCGCGGTGCTCACCGCCGGGGTCGCCCTGGCGATGCCGCGCAAGGACCGGCCGGCGGCCTGAGGGCGGTCGAGCGCAACCGGCCGCTCGGGCGTCGGCGGCTCAGGCGTCGGTGGAGCGGTACTCGGGCTCGATGCCGATCGAACGCAGCCACGCCCGCTCACCGCCCACGACCACGTCGCTGCCGTGCGCGAGGAGCACGTCGAGGACGTCCACGCCGTCGCTCGGTGCCCCGAGCGCGTTGAGCACCTTCGGCACGTCCCCCGGCGCCACCACCATCTCGTAGTGGTACCGCTCGGCGCCCCACGGGCTCGAGCGGTCGACGTCCCCGCGGATCAGCAGGGCTCCGTCGTCGCCGCGCACGCTCGCCCCCACGCGCACGCCGTCACGGTCGGAAAGCGTCACCTCGCGCACCGGTCACCTCCACGGCCACCGACAGGTCGCGCCCCGTTGCGCGCCCTTCGGGACATCATCGACCACCGGGGTCGACGGCGTCCGGGGTTCCGCGGGCGAATCGGCCGCCGCCGGGTCCCGTCCGTCAGGTCCCGGGACCCGGCGGCGGCCGGGTCGTGCGGACGTCAGCGTCCGAGCTTCTCGTCCCCGAACTCCTGGGCCTTGTCGACGTGCTCGGCGTGCTTGTCGCCGGTCTTGTCGTCGACGAAGTCCCCGCCCTTCTCCAGACCCTTGTCCGTCAGGTCCTCGTCCTTGAGCTTGTCCTTCATGCCCTCCATGCCACCCATGTCGGTCATCGCAGCACTCCCTTCCCGGGCGAGATCGCGGCGGGTCCCGCCGCCCCGTCAGTCTCGGTCGGCCCGACCAAGGTCGCGACCGGGACCGGGCCGGCACGGGGCACCGGGCCCGACGCCGCGGGGCCGGCCCGGGTGGGGCCGGCCCCGCGGTCGTCGGTCAGGTCGTGGAGGTGCCGGATCTGGTCAGACCGGGGCGGGGGCGTAGCGACGGAAGTACCCGCCGACGTCGACCACCACGTGCAGCGCCGCGGTCTGGGAGTAGAACGAGACCTTCCCGCCCTCCCCGGTCCGCACGAGCACGAGGTTCGGCTCGTCGCGCCCGGCGACCACGTTGAGGTTGCTCACCAGCGGCACCGTCCCGGCCGTGGTCGTCGGGAACACCCGCACGTTGGAGATCGAGCCCGGCTGCACCGCTGTCACGTTCAGCACCACCGCCGCCGCGTCCGCGGGCACCCCCGCTGCCCCGGTGACCTGCAGGTCCCGGGTCACCCCCGGGGTCAGGCGCGGCAGGCCGACGCTGGTCCGCGAGTCCGCGATCCGCGTCGGCGCCAACGGGGTGTACCCGTGGTCACCGGTCGGGGAGTAGTACCCCGCCAGGTCCGCGATCAGGTGCACCGCCGCGGTCTGGGTGTAGAACCGCACGCGGCCTCCGTCACCGACCTTGACCGTGACCAGGTTCGGCTGGTCCCGGCCCGGACGCAGGTTCAGGTTCGACACCGTCGGCGGGCCCTGCCACTCCGAGGCGGCCGGGGCCGGGTAGACGCGCACGTTGGTGATCGCGGCCGGGTTGGCCGCCGTCACGTTCAGCACCACCGCGCTGGCGTCCTCGGGCACACCGTTGCGGCCGGTGACCTTCAGGTCCACCCACCCGTTCGCGGCCACCGCACCCACCGGCACCGACCCGGTCCCGTCCCGGGTGTCCATCGCCCGCACCGGGCTGACCGGCACGAACCCCGTCGCCCCGCCCTCGCGGTAGTACCCCGCCAGGTCCGCGATCAGGTTCGCCGCCATCCCGTCAGTGGCCAGGCTGACCTCGCCGTCGTCGCCGAGCGCGACCGTCACCAGGTTCGGCTGGTCCACCCCCGGCACCACGTTGAGGTTGCTCACCAGCGGCACCGTGACCCGGTCCGCCGGCGTCGGGTAGACCCGCACGTTGCCGATCCCCGAGGGCTGGGCGGCCGTCACGTTCAGCACCACCGCCGTCGCGTCCGCCGGCACCCACCAGCCGCCCATCGGGATGCTGATCGGCTCACCCGGGAACACCGGGCCCCACGCCCAGCCACCCGCGCCGTCGTCGAACCGCGTGTCCAGCACCCGCACCGGGTCGACCGGCGAGAACCGCTCGCCCGACGCACCCACCGTGAACCAGCTGCGGAACGTCACGGCCTGCGTGCCGCCGCCGACGGCCTGGATGCCGTCCACCTCGAGGAGGTAGTGCCGGCCCGGCACGAGGTCGGCGGTCGGCGTCGCCGTGATCGTCCGCGCGGCGGGCCGCGCCACGGTGGCCGTCACCGCCTGCCCGCTCACGGCGTCGACCAGGCGGACGTGCGCCGACGTCACCGACGCGGCGACCACGTCACGGTCCGTCGTCAGGGTCACCGTCGGCCGGACGCCGACGCCGGAGGCGTGCGACGGCGGGGACGCCTGCGCGACCCAGTGCGCGTCGCCCGCGACCGCGGGGAGCTGGAACACGACGATCGCCGTGTCGTGGTCGGAGAGGAACACGTCCTTGGTGCCGTCGCCGTTCATGTCGAGGACCGCGAAGGTGTCGGGGTCGTACGCGGCCGCGTACGGCACGCCCGTGAACGCCTGCCGCGCGGTGAGCGCACCGTTCGCCTGCGCGAACAGCACGCTCAGCTCCCGCTGGTTGTCGTTGGCCGCGACGACGTCGTTGCGGCCGTTGCCGTCCAGGTCGGCGATCGCGACCGGCCCGGGTGTCGTGCCGCCCGCCCAGCCGGAGTACCCGTTCCAGGCACCGCCGCCGGCCGAGGGCCACACCCGGATGAGGCCGGGCGTGGAGTAGCTGCCGGCCTGCGTGCGGACCAGGTCGGCGTGGCCGTCGCCCGTCACGTCGCCGATCGCGACGTCGGCGCCGGCGTCGGCGGTCCCGGTGGCGACGAACGTGCCGTTCGCCTGCTGGACGTACACGATCCCCGTGTCGGTGGCCACGTCCGGCCGCCCGTCCCACGTGAGGTCGGCGACGGCCAGGTCGAACGCGGCGGAGTCGGTGATCTCGACCCCCTCGGTGAGGCCGCCGTCGCCGTCGTTGAGGAACACGGAGGTCCGCACGTCGTAGGCCGGCATCGTCGCGACCACGTCCAGGTCGCCGTCGCCGTCCATGTCCGCCGCCTCGAGCTGGTACGACGCCGTGGTCCACGCCGTGGCGCCGGCGTCCACGAGCACCCCGTCGACCTGCTTCAGCAGGCTGAAGCCGGTCATCGTCGCGACGAGCACGTCGGTGTCGTCGTCGCCGTCGGCGTCGAAGAGGAGGGCACGGGTGTTGGTCGACGTGTTCCCGCCGGTCCACGCGCGGGCCACCGGGGGCGTCGCGAACGTGCCGTTGCCGAGGTTCTCGTGGACCAGCACGGCCGTGGCCGCGTAGGGGATCGTCACGATGTCGGCCAGCCCGTCCCCGGTGACGTCGCCGGCGTACGTGCGCGCCCCGGTCACCTGCATCGAGCCCGCCGCGAACCGCACGGACGCCCCACCCGGCTCCACCCAGACGCCGTACGTGGAGTACGCGGGAGAGCCGTTGGCGTTCGCGACGCCGATCTGCACGGGCCCGGGGGCCGGGACCTCGAAGGTCGCCTGCAGCGCCGCGTTGGACGCCGACGCCTCGGTCCGGGCGACGACGGCGCCGCCGATCCGCACCTCGAGCGCGGGACGGATCGCCGCGTAGCCGTCCTCGACCGGGTCCACGACGAAGACCTCGACGGTGTGCCTGCCGGCCGCTGTCGCGGTCCACGTGTACCAGTCGACGTCGCCCTCGGGGGACAGGACGCCCCACTCGCCGCCCTCGCCCATCGGCTGGGCGACGCCGGGCAGGTCGTCCTCGACGGCGTCGTCGGGCTCGCGGTCCAGCGGCACGGCGGTGCCCAGGCCGAGGGCCGCCGCGGCGTCGACGAGCCCACGCCCGTAGTACGGGTCCGTCCCGCGTGGCCCGGCGTCGCGCGCGGCGTCGGCGATGGCCTTCTCGACCTCGGCCGGGGCACCGGTGCCGGCCGCCACGACGAGGGCGGCGATGCCGGAGACGAACGGCGCGGAGAAGGACGTGCCGTGCGCCCAGACGTAGGTCGAGGCGCCGGAGTGCGCAGGCGCGGGCACGTAGTGGCCCGGCGCGGCGACCGTGACGGCCTCGCCCCAGGTCGAGAAGTCCGTGAGGTAGCCCCAGAAGTCGGTCGCCCCGACGGTGAGGAACCCGTCGAGCTCGCCGGCGTAGGCGCCCGGGTACTGCGGCACGCCGGACCCCTCGTTCCCGGCCGCCGCCACGACCACGACGCCCTGCCCGATGGCGTACTCGACGGCGTCGCGGATGACCGGCGTCGCGGCGTACCCGCCCAGGGACATGTTCACCACGTCGGCGCCGTGGTCCGCCGCGTACCGGACGGCCGCGGCGATGTCGGAGGCCTCGCCTCGGCCCGCGGCGTCGAGCACCTTCAGCGGCATGACCTTGGCCTCGTACGCGGCGCCGAGGGTGCCCCGGCCGTTGTTCCCGCGCGCCGCGACGGTGCCGGCAACCGAGGTGCCGTGGCCGTTGTCGTCGGCCGGGTCGGCGTCGTCGTTGACGAAGTCGTAGCCCGGGACGAGCGCGCCCGCCAGGTCCTCGTGACCGGCGTAGACCCCGGTGTCGAGGACCGCGACGACCACCCCGGCGCCGCGCGTGACGTCCCACGCGCGCGGCAGGCGCATGAGGTCGTAGAGCGAGAAGACGTCGTCGCCGTACTCCGGCGTGTCCGCGCCGTACCAGACCAGCGGGTCGTCCGGCCACGCCGCGGCGTAGACCAGCGGGTCGACGTGCGCCTCGGCGACGAGCGGCTGCTCGCGCAGGGCGGCGACGAGCGCCTCCGGGTCGGCGCCGTCGGTGGCCACCTCGACGAAGCCGTCGGTCACCGG
>JAEZAR010000297.1 GCA_023430425.1 Actinomycetes bacterium
GGCAGGAGAGCCTTCGAACCGATGGCCATCAGAGCGCACCCCCCTCACGAACGATGAACCGGCACTTCATGGGGAGCTTGTGCATCGCGCGCCGCATGGCCTCACGGGCCAGGGGCTCCGGGACGCCCGCGAGCTCGAACATGACGCGGCCGGGCTTGACGTTGGCCACCCACCACTCGGGCGAGCCCTTGCCGGAGCCCATGCGGGTCTCGGCGGGCTTCTTCGTGATGGGGCGGTCCGGGTAGATGTTGATCCAGACCTTTCCGCCACGCTTGATGTGGCGGGTCATCGCGATACGGGCGGCCTCGATCTGCCGGTTCGTGACGTAGGCGGGCTCGAGGGCCTGGATGCCGAAGTCGCCGAACGCGATCTGGGTGCCGCCGGACGCAGCGCCCGAGCGGCCCGGGTGGTGCTGCTTGCGGTGCTTGACCCTGCGTGGGATCAGCATGATCAGGCCTCCGTTCCGCTCGTCGTGGCGGCGTCCGCCGGCGGCGTCGCGGTGGCGGGCGCGGCAGCGGCCTCGGCCGGGGCCTCGGTGCGCTCGCGACGCGGGCCGCCACGGCCCGGACGCTCGGGACGGTCGCCGCGCGGGCCGCGGGGCGCCCGGGGCGCCTGCGTCGCCTGCTCGCGGGCGAACTCCTTCTCCGTCAGGTCGCCCTTGTAGATCCAGACCTTGACGCCGATCTGGCCGAACGTCGTCCGGGCCTCGAACGTGCCGAAGTCGATGTTGGCGCGCAGCGTGTGCAGGGGCACGCGGCCCTCGCGGTAGAACTCGCTGCGGCTCATCTCGGCGCCGCCGAGGCGGCCCGAGCACTGGACGCGCACGCCCTTGGCACCGGCGCGCTGGGCGGACTGCATGCCCTTGCGCATGGCGCGGCGGAACGAGACGCGGCTCGCCAGCTGCTCGGCGATGCCCTGGGCCACCAGCTGCGCCTCGAGCTCGGCGTTCTTGACCTCGAGGATGTTCAGCTGGACCTGCTTGCCCGTGAGCTTCTCGAGCTCGCCGCGGATCCGGTCCGCCTCGGCGCCACGGCGGCCGATGACGATGCCGGGACGCGCCGTGTGGATGTCGACACGGACGCGGTCGCGCGTGCGCTCGATCTCCACCTTCGCGATGCCCGCCCGCTCGAGGCCCGTGGCCATGAGCTTGCGGATCTGCACGTCCTCGCGGATGTAGTCGCGGTAGCGCTGCCCGGGCTTGGTGCTGTCGGCGAACCAGCGCGACCGGTGGTCGGTGGTGATCCCGAGGCGGTACCCGTGCGGGTTGACCTTCTGTCCCACTAGCGGGTCCTTCCCTTCCTGGTCGTGGGCTTGCGATCCGCCGTCGTCGACGCGGTCGCGCGGCCGGCCGCGGCCGCGCGGGCGGGCTGGGCCGCCTCTGCGACGACCACGGTGATGTGGCTGGTGCGCTTGAGGATCCGCGACGCGCGGCCCTGGGCACGCGGCCGGAACCGCTTGAGCGTGGGGCCCTCGTCGACGTACGCCTCGCGGACGACGAGCGCGGCGGGGTCGAACGCCTCGCCGGCCCGGTCCGCCTTCACGCGCGCGTTGGCGATCGCGCTCTCGACGACCTTGCGGACCGGCTCGCCCGCGGCCTGCGGCGCGAACCGCAGCGTGGCGACGGCGTCCGCCGCCTTCGCACCGCGGATGAGGTCGACGACGCGCCGGGCCTTCATGGGCGTGACGCGGATGAACCGCGCCTGCGCCTTGGCTTCCATTGCTGTCCTGCCTTCTCGTGTCGACGGCTCGCCGGTCAGCGCCGGCGGGCCTTCCGGTCGTCCTTCTCGTGGCCGCGGAAGGTCCGCGTCGGGGCGAACTCACCGAGCTTGTGACCGACCATCGACTCGGTCACGAAGACCGGGACGTGCTTGCGGCCGTCGTGCACGGCGAACGTGTGACCCAGGAAGTCGGGCGTGATCATCGACCGGCGCGACCAGGTCTTGATGACGGTCTTGCCGCCCTTCTCGTTGAGCGCGTCCACCTTCTTCTGCAGGTGGCCGTCGACGAAGGGGCCCTTCTTGAGGCTGCGTGGCATCTGTCTGGCTCCTTGTCAGCGCTTCTTGCCGGTGCGCCGGCGGCGGACGATCATCGCGTCGCTGGCCTTGTTCGGGTGACGGGTCCGGCCCTCCGGCTGACCCCAGGGGCTGACGGGGTTGCGACCACCGGAGGTCTTGCCCTCGCCACCACCGTGCGGGTGGTCCACCGGGTTCATCGCGACGCCGCGCACCGTGGGCTTGCGGCCCTTCCAGCGCATGCGCCCGGCCTTGCCCCAGTTGATGTTGGACTGCTCGGCGTTGCCGACCTCGCCGACGGTCGCGCGGCAGCGGACGTCGACGTTGCGGATCTCGCCGGACGGCATGCGCAGCTGCGCGAACCGGCCCTCCTTCGCGACGAGCTGCACCGAGGCGCCAGCCGACCGCGCGATCTTCGCCCCGCCGCCCGGGCGCAGCTCGATGGCGTGCACCACGGTGCCGGTGGGGATGTTGCGCAGCGGCAGGTTGTTGCCCGGCTTGATGTCGGCGCCCGGCCCGTTCTCGACCATGTCGCCCTGCCCCAGCCGGTTCGGCGCGAGGATGTACCGCTTCTCGCCGTCGGCGTAGTGCAGCAGCGCGATGCGCGCGGTGCGGTTCGGGTCGTACTCGATGTGCGCGACCTTGGCCGGCACGCCGTCCTTGTCGTGGCGACGGAAGTCGATGACGCGGTAGGCGCGCTTGTGACCGCCGCCGATGTGGCGCGTCGTGATGCGACCGGAGCTGTTCCGGCCGCCCGACTTCGGCAGCGGGCGCACGAGCGACTTCTCAGGCGTGTCGCGCGTGACCTCCACGAAGTCGGCCACGCTCGAGCCGCGGCGGCCCGGCGTCGTCGGCTTGTACTTGCGGATTCCCATGACGTGTCAGTCCTTGGTCTCTGCCCGGTCAGCCGACCGGGCCCCCGAAGATGTCGATCGTGCCCTCGCGCAGCGTGACGACGGCGCGCTTGACGTCCTTGCGGCGGCCGATGCCGAAGCGGGTGCGCCGGGCCTTGCCCTTGCGGTTGATCGTGTTCACGGCCGCGACCTTGACGCCGAACACCTGCTCGACCGCGATCTTGATCTCGGTCTTGTTCGCGCGCGGGTCGACCTCGAAGGTGTACTTGCCCTCGTCGAGCAGCCCGTAGCTCTTCTCCGAGACCACCGGGGCGATGAGGATGTCCCGCGGGTCCTTGTTCAGCGTGGTCACTTGCTCTCCTCCGCCTCGAGGGCCGTCGCCTCGGTGGACGTGGCCACGGCCTTGGCGCCACGGCCCGTGGGCCGCGCGAGGAAGGCCTCGAGCGCCCCGCGCGTGAAGACGACGTCGTCGGACACGAGCACGTCGTACGTGTTGAGCTGGTCGGCGGTGAGCACGTGCACCTGCTGGGCGTTGCGCAGCGACCTCGAGCTCACGTCGTCCGAGCGCTCGAGCACCACGAGCACGTTGCGACGCTCGCTCACGGAGGCGAGCACCGCGAGCGCGGCCTTGGTGGACGGCGCGCCGTCGGCGCCGAGGAAGCCCTCGACGACGTGCACGCGGCCGGCGCGGGCCCGGTCCGACAGGGCGCCGCGCAGGGCGGCGGCCTTCATCTTCTTGGGCGTGCGCTGGGTGTAGTCGCGCGGGACCGGGCCGTGGACGGTGCCACCGCCGGTGAACTGCGGCGCGCGGGTCGAGCCCTGGCGGGCGCGGCCGGTGCCCTTCTGGCGGTACGGCTTCTTGCCGCCGCCGCGGACCTCGCCGCGGGTCTTCGCCTTGGCCGTGCCCTGCCGGGCGGCGGCCAGCTGCGCGACCACGACCTGGTGGATCAGCGGCACGTTGGTCTGGACGTCGAAGACGTCGGCGGGAAGCTCGGCCGTGCCGGACTTCTTGCCCTTGGCGTCGAGGACGTCGACGGTCAGCGTGGCCTGGGTGTCCTGGGACATGTCACGCCCCCTTCGCGGCCGTGCGGACGAGGACGACGCCGCCCTTGGGGCCGGGGACCGCGCCCTTGACGAGCAGCAGGCCCCGCGCGGCGTCGACCGCGTGGACAGTGAGGTTCTGGGTGGTCTGGCGCACGTTGCCCATGCGGCCGGCCATGCGCACGCCCTTGAAGACGCGCGACGGGGTCGCGGCGGCGCCGATGGAGCCGGGCTTGCGGTGGTTGCGGTGGGCACCGTGGGAGGCGCTCACGCCCGCGAAGCCGTGACGCTTCATGACGCCGGCCGTGCCCTTGCCCTTGGTGGTGCCGACGACGTCGACCTCCTGGCCCGCGGTGAACAGCTCCACCGTGAGCTCCTGGCCGGGCGAGTAGGTGTCGGCGTCGGGCGTGCGGACCTCGACGAGGTGACGGCGCGGCGTGACGCCGGCCTTCTCGAAGTGGCCCTTGAGCGGCTGGGTCACCTTGCGCGGGTCGATCTGCCCGTGCGCGATCTGGACGGCGCGGTAGCCGTCGGCGTCCTCGGTGCGCACCTGCGTGACGACGTTGGTGCCGACCTGCACGACGGTGACGGGCACGAGGCGGCCGGCCTCGTCCCACACCTGGGTCATGCCGAGCTTCGTGCCGAGGAGCGCCGCGACGGGGCGCGCGTTCTGGGGAAGGGTCGTCATCTCGATCTCCCTCAGAGCTTGATCTCGATGTTCACGTCCGCGGGCAGGTCGAGTCGCATGAGCGAGTCCACCGCCTTCGGCGTGGGGTCGATGATGTCGATCAGGCGCTTGTGCGTGCGCATCTCGAAGTGCTCGCGGCTGTCCTTGTACTTGTGCGGCGACCGGATGACGACGAACACGTTCTTCTCCGTCGGCAAGGGCACCGGACCGACGACCGTCGCGCCTGCGCGCG
>JAEZAR010000320.1 GCA_023430425.1 Actinomycetes bacterium
GGCGGGACGTGCGGGCGGCGGCGGGCCCGCGCCTCCGGTCAGCCGCGCGCGATGTCGGCGACCGTGGCGGCGGTCAGCGCGATGAGGTCGGCCGGCGTCAGGCCCACGTCCATGCCGCGCCGGCCACCGGAGACGTAGACGGTGTCGAACAGCTCCACCGTCTCGTCGACGACGGTGGGGTGCGGCGTCTTCTGGCCGAGCGGGGAGATGCCGCCGACGACGTAGCCGGTCGCCCGTTCGGCGTCGGCCGGCCGCGCCATCGTGGCACGCTTGCCGCCCGCGGCGGCGGCGAGGGCCTTGAGGTCGAGGGTCGTCGTGACGGGGACGACCGCCACGACGAGGCGGCCGTCCACGTCCGCGAGGAGCGTCTTGAGGACCTGCTCGGGCGGGAGGCCCAGCGCCTCGGCGGCCTCGAGCCCGTAGCCGGCGGGCGTGGCGGGGTCGTGGTCGTAGGTGTGCACGGTGTGCGGGACGCCGGCGCGGGTGAGGGCGACCAGTGCCGGGGTGCCGGAGGGGGCGTGCTTGGCCACGGGGAGAGGGTACGGCCGTCGTGGTCAGTCCAGGCGCCCCGCCGCCGTGACCGCGACGACCGCCTCGCCGGCCTCGTCGCTCGCCCCCAGGTCGACGAGGGCGTCGATGCGCCAGTCGTGGTCGCCGGCGGGGTCGTCCAGGAGCTGGCGCACCGACCACCGGCCGGGGCCGGGCGGGGTGCCGGGGGCGCCCTCCGTGACAAGGAGCAGCGCGGGACCCCGGGCGTCCGGCCCGGTGCCGAGCTCGTCGTGCTCGTCGAAGTACGGGTCGAGCGCGTCGCGCCAGCGGTCCGCGGTCCAGGGCACGCCGTCGGCGTCCACGTCCCCGAGCGCGCCGAGCCCGTGCCAGTCCTCGCGGGCCGCGAGCTGGACGCGCCGGAACATCGCGTTGCGCACCATGACCCGGAACGCGCGGACGTTGCCGGTCAGGCGCGGGGGTGCCGCCTCGACCCGGTCGGACGCGCCGGACCCGGCGCCGTCCTGCAGGCGCTCCCACTCGTCGAGCAGGCTCGCGTCGACCCCGCGGACGACCTCGCCGAGCCACTCCACGACGTCGGTGAGCTCGCCGTCCCGGCGCTCCGGCGGCACGGTCTGCCGCAGGGCCCGGTACGCGTCCGCCAGGTAGCGCAGCAGCACGCCCTCGGCGCGCTCGAGCCCGTACTGGGAGACGTACTCGGTGAAGGTGCTCGCCCGCTCGACCATGTCGCGGACCACCGACTTCGGCGACGGCACGTGGTCCAGCACCCACGGGTTGGTGCGCCGGTACACCGCGAACGCGCCCTCGAGCGCCTCCGCGAGCGGTCGCGGGTACGTGACGTCCTCGAGCAGCGCCATCCGCTCGTCGTACTCGTAGCCCTCGGCCTTGAATGCCGCGACCGCCTCCCCACGGGCGCGCTTCTCCTGGGCGACGAGCACGGACCGGGGGTCGTCCAGGGTGGACTCGATGACCGAGACGACGTCGAGCGCGTACGTGGGCTCGGCGGGGTCGAGCATGTCCAGCGCCGCGAGCGCGAACGGCGACAGGGGCTGGTTGAGCGCGAACTCCTCGGGCAGCGCGACGGCCAGCCGGACCGTCCAGCGTCCTCGGCCGTCGGGGCCGGTCCGGCGCACCCTGTCGACGACGCCGGCCTCGCGCAGCGAACGGTAGACGCGGACCGCCTGGCGCACGTGGCGTCCGCGCGCCGCCGGCGGCTCGTGGTTGTCCGTGAGCAGGCGCGTCATCGCCTCCACGGGGTCCCCGGACGGTCGGGCGAGCACGTTGAGCACCATCGCGTGGCTGACGGAGAACTGGGAGGTGAGCGGCTCGGGCGGGGCGTCGCGCAGCCGTTCGAAGGTGCTCTCGGTCCAGTTCACCTGACCCGCCGGAGCGGCCTTGCGGACGATCTTGCGGACCTTCTTGGGGTCGTCGCCCGCACGGGCGAGCGCCCGGCGGTTCTCGATGACGTGCTCCGGGGCCATGACGACGACGTCGCCCTGGGTGTCGAAGCCCGCACGGCCCGCGCGACCGGCGATCTGGTGGAACTCCCGCGCCGTGAGGTGGCGCATGCGGGCGCCGTCGTACTTCACCAGGGACGTCAGGACGACGGTGCGGATCGGCACGTTGATGCCCACGCCGAGGGTGTCGGTCCCGCAGACCACGGTGAGCAGGCCGCGCTGGGTGAGTCGCTCCACGAGCCTGCGGTACCGGGGCAGCATCCCCGCGTGGTGCACGCCGACGCCGTGCAGGAGGAACCGGCGCAGCGTCCGCCCGAAGCCCGTCCCGAAGCGGAAGTCCGCCAGCTCGGCCGCGACGGCGTCGCGGGCGGCCCGGGTGGCGACCGGGGTCGACGTGAGGGCCTGGGCCCGCTCGACGGCGTCGCGCTGGGTGAAGTGGACGAGGTACACGGGCGCCCGGCCACCCTCCACGAGGCGTTCGACCACCTCGTGCAGCGGGTCGACGGCGTAGGAGTAGCCCAGCGGCACCGGCCGCTGGGTGCCCGTCACCGCGGCGACCGCCCGGCCCGTGCGGCGCCCCAGGTCCTCGACGAAGAACGCGACGTCCCCGAGGGTCGCGGACATGAGCACGAACTGGGTGCTCGTGAGCTCCAGCAGCGGGACCTGCCACGCCCAGCCGCGCTGCGGGTCGGCGTAGTAGTGGAACTCGTCCATGACGACCAGCCCGATGTCGTCCGCACCGGGCACGGCGGGGTCGTCCGGGTGGCCGGGGGGCAGGCCGCCCGTCCGCAGCGCGATGTTCGCGAGGATCTCCGCGGTGCAGCAGATGATCGGCGCCGTGGCGTTGACGGCCGAGTCGCCAGTCAGGAGCCCGACGTTCTCCGCACCGAAGATCCGCGCGAGGTCGAAGAACTTCTCGTTGACCAGCGCCTTGATCGGCGCCGTGTAGAAGCTGCGCGTGCCCCGGGCCAGGGCGGCCAGGTGTCCCGCCACGGCCACGAGCGACTTCCCGCTGCCGGTCGGGGTCGAGAGGATCACGTGCGCGCCGCTGACCAGCTCCATGACCGCCTCGTCCTGCGCGGGGTAGAGCGAGAAGCCCTCGCCGGTCGCCCAGTCGACGAAGGCGTCGTAGAGGGCGTCCGGCTCGGCGGAGGCGGCGACGAGGGGCATCACCGCCCATCCTCCCAGGGATGCGGCGGGCGCCGGGCCCTAGGCTCGCGACGTGGAGAGCCGCCGCACCGTCGAGATGTGGACGGACGGCGCCTGCAAGGGGAACCCGGGGCCCGGCGGGTGGGGCGCGCTGCTGCGCTGGGGCGGCCACGAGCGGGAGGTGTGCGGGGGGGAGGTCGCCACGACCAACAACCGGATGGAGCTCACCGCCGTGATCGAGGGCCTGCGCGTCCTGAACCGCCCGTGCGTCGTGCGCCTGCACGTCGACTCGACGTACGTGATGCACGGGATCACGAGGTGGCTGGCGGGGTGGCAGCGCAACGGGTGGCTCACCAAGGAGCGCCGGCCCGTGAAGAACGCCGAGCTCTGGCGCGCGCTCGACGCCGAGCTGGGGCGCCACGACGTGACCTGGGTGTGGGTCAAGGGCCATGCGGGCGACCCCGGCAACGAGCGGGCCGACCGGCTCGCCAACGAGGGGGTCCGGCTCGCCCTCGACGCCGCGCGGATGACCGCTGGTCGAGACACCTCGTCTTGATTCTTGATACGTCGGCGCACCTCTGGGTGACTGGACGCATGTCCGACGTCTACACGCACGGCCACCACGCCGCGGTCCTGCGCTCGCACACCTGGCGCACCGTGGCGAACTCCGCCGCCTATCTCGAGCCCCACCTGCGGCCGGGTGACTCGCTGCTCGACGTCGGGTGCGGCCCTGGCACGCTCACGGTGGACCTCGCCCGGCGGGTCGCCCCCGGCCCGGTGCTGGGGGTCGACGCCGCGGACGGGGTCCTCGACCGGGCCCGCCGGCACGCGGCCGAGGCGGGGGTGGCTGTCGAGTTCGCCGTCGGCGACGTCTACCACCTGGACCTGCCCGACGACTCCTTCGACGTCGTCCACGCGCACCAGGTGCTCCAGCACCTGTCGGACCCGGTGCGCGCGCTGCGGGAGATTCGTCGTGTCGCCCGGCCCGGCGGGCTCGTGGCCGTCCGCGACAGCGACTACGGCGCCTTCACCTGGTTCCCGGCCTCGCCCGGGCTCGACGAGTGGCGTCACCTGTACCGGGAGGTCACGCTCGCCAACCGGGCGGAGTGCGACGCCGGGCGCCGTCTGCTCTCGTGGGTGCGCGCTGCCGGGTTCACCGACGTCGCCCCGAGCGGGTCCGCCTGGTGCTTCGCCACGCCGGAGGACCGCACGTGGTGGGCGTCGCTGTGGGCGGAGCGGACGCTGCACTCCGACTTCGGGCGGCAGGCCCGCGACCGCGGGCTCGCCGACGACGTCGCCCTCGAGGCGGTGCACGACGCCTGGCTCGCGTGGGGCGACGAGCCGGACGGCTGGTTCCTCGTCCCGCACGGCGAGGTCATCGCGCGGGCGTGACCGCCGCCGGGGCGGGGCGGGGGGCCACGGCGTCCGCCACCGCCGTCGACACCGTGTGCAGCAGCCGCTCGAGCGGCCCACGGCCCAGGGTGAGCCGCCACGCCGTCGCCGCGACGAGCGTGACCAGCGCGAAGCCGACCAGGACGGGCCAGGTCGGCTCGAAGACGACGCGGCGGCCGAGCAGCGCGATCGCGACCACCTGACCGGAGTACGCGGTCAGGGCCAGCGCCCCCGTCGCGGCGAGCGGGGTCAGGACGCGGGGACGGCGGGCACCCACCACGAGGCACCCGGCCAGGACGACCAGGACGCTGCCGGTGTTCGCCAGCACCTCGACCCCCGAGTCGCTGTGCGGGGCGGTCGTCAGGAGCGCCCGCAGCACCGTCTGCTCGGGGGCGACCACCCGCATGGCCAGGGCGTTGGTCGTGTGGCCCACCGCCGCGGCGGCCAGGCCCCACACGGCGAGGCGGCCCGGCGTCGTCGGGCACCCGAGCACCCGGCCCACCGCGAGCCCGACGAGCAGGTACGCGATCCACACGAGCGGCGGGTAGTACTCGCTCCACAGGAAGCCGGCCTCCCCGTCGACGACGTCCCGCAGCGCGAGCACGGCGGGCGGGCCCACCGCCGCCACCACGGCGGCGGTGGCCAGCAGCGTCCGGGGCCGCCACCGCAGCGCGACGGTGAGCATCGCGAACATCACCGCGTACGCGGGCAGGATCACGACGACCGGGGTGCCGAGCGCCGCCAGGACGAACCCCAGGGGGGCGAGCACCGCGGCGCGCGCGAGGACCCGGACCCGGGCACGGGTGAGGCGGTCGTCCTCGGGTCCCCGGCTGAGCAGGGCGGCGGAGACCCCGGCGAGGAGCGCGAAGCCCGCGGCCGAGCGCCCGTCGAACGCCTCGAGCCAGCTGCTGCCGTTCGGCAGCCGCGCGGCGTCGTCCGGGCCGACGTGGGCGACGAGCATCCCGAGCACCGCCAGGCCGCGGGCGACGTCGACGCCCACCACCCGGTCCGTGCCCACCGGGGCAGCGTAGGCCGGGGGCGTGGACAATGGGCGGGTGCGCATCGCCAGGTTCACCACCGGGGACGACCCCCGCTTCGCGCTCGTCGAGGACGACACGCTCGTCGTCGTCTCGGGCGACCCCCTCTACATGGCCGTCCAGCCGACCGGCGAACGCGTGCCGCTGGACCGGGACGACGTCCGGCTCCTCGCGCCGGTGATCCCGCGCTCCAAGGTGGTCGGCGTCGGCCGCAACTACGCCGACCACGCCCGCGAGATGGGCAACGAGGTTCCGACGACGCCGATGATCTTCCTCAAGCCGAACACCGCGGTGATCGGCCCGGACGACCCCATCGTGCTCCCGAGCTGGTCCGAGGAGGTCCACTACGAGGCGGAGCTCGCGGTCGTCATCGGCAAGGTGACGCGGGACGTCGCCCCCGAGCGCGCCCTCGAGCGGGTCTTCGGGTTCACCGTCGCCAACGACGTCACGGCGCGCGACGTCCAGCGGGCGGAGCAGCTGTGGACCCGCGCGAAGGGCTTCGACGGGTCGTGCCCCCTCGGCCCGTGGATCGTCCCGGGGCTCGACGTCGACGACCTGCGCCTGACCTGCCGCGTCAACGGCGAGACCCGGCAGGACGGCCGGACCGCCGACCTGGTGCACGGCGTCGCGGAGCTGGTGTCGTTCATCTCCGAGGTCTTCACGCTGCTGCCCGGGGACGTCATCCTCACCGGCACCCCGGCGGGCGTCGGCGAGGTGGTCCACGGCGACGTCGTCGAGTGCGAGGTGGAGGACATCGGCGTCCTGCGCAACCCGGTGATCAGGCGCTGAGCGCACAGACCCCCGCGTAGTGCCGCACCCGCGCCCGCCGCACCCGCTCAGCGCCGCCCGCCGGCCGGCGACGGCTCCCACGGGACACGGCCGCGGGCCCGGGCCGAGGCGGCCCCTCGCGGCGCACTAGGCTGGGCGGTCGTGACGACCCCCGCCGCCGGCCCCGTCCGCGTCCGCTTCTGCCCGTCGCCGACCGGCAACCCGCACGTCGGCAACATCCGGACCTGCCTGTTCAACTGGGCGTACGCACGGCACACCGGCGGCACCTTCGTCTTCCGGATCGAGGACACCGACGCCGCGCGCGACAGCGAGGAGAGCTACCAGCTCCTCGTCGAGGCGATGCGCTGGCTCGGGATGGACTGGGACGAGGGCGTCGAGGTCGGCGGGCCGTACGGGCCCTACCGGCAGTCCGAGCGGATGGACGTCTACGCGGACGTCGCGGCGCGCCTCCTGGCGGCCGGGCACGCCTACGAGTCGTTCAGCACGCCCGAGGAGGTCGAGGAGCGCCACCGCGCGGCAGGCCGTGACCCCAAGCTCGGTTACGACGGGTTCGACCGCGACCTCACCGACGAGCAGCGGGCCGCCTACCGTGCCGAGGGCCGCGAGCCGGTGCTGCGGATCCGGATGCCCGACGCCGACGTCACGTTCACCGACCTGATCCGCGGCGAGCTGACGTTCCCGGTGGGCTCGGTGCCGGACTACGTCATCGTCCGCGCCAACGGCCAGCCGCTGTACACCCTGACGAACCCGGTCGACGACGCGCTCATGCGCATCACGCACGTGCTGCGCGGGGAGGACCTCCTGTCCTCGACCCCTCGGCAGGTGGTCCTCTGGCGGGCGCTGGTCGACCTCGGCCTCGCGGACCACGAACCGGTGTACGGCCACCTGCCCTACGTCATGGGGGAGGGGAACAAGAAGCTGTCCAAGCGCGACCCCGAGTCGAACCTGTTCCTGCTCCGGGACTGGGGCTTCGTCAAGGAGGGCCTGCTCAACTACCTGGCGCTGCTCGGCTGGTCGATCGCGCCGGACCGGGACGTCTTCACGATCGAGGAGATGGTCGCGGCCTTCGACGTCGCGGACGTCAACCCGAACGCCGCCCGGTTCGACCTGAAGAAGGCCGAGGCGATCAACGCCGCGCACGTGCGGATGCTCGCCCCCGAGGTCTTCCGCGAGCGGCTCGTGCCGTACCTGCACGGGGCGGGCGTGGTGGCGGCGCCCGACTACGCGGGTCTCACCGCGGCCGAGCGGGCGGTGCTGGACGCGGGTGCCCCCCTCGTCCAGGAGCGGATGAACCTGCTGCGGGAGGCGCCGGGCATGCTCGGCTTCCTCTTCGCGCAGCAGGTGACCGTCGAGGACGACGCCCGCGCGGCGTTGCGCGACGACGCCGCGGCGGTGCTCGAGGCCGCTCGCCCCGCCCTGGCCGACGGTCCGTTCGACGCCGCTGCCCTGCAGGAGAGGCTCCAGGCGGCGGTCGTCGACGGCCTCGGGCTCAAGCCGCGGGTCGCGTTCACCCCGCTGCGCGTCGCGGTGACGGGGCGGCGGGTCTCCCCGCCGCTGTTCGAGTCCATGGAGCTGCTGGGCCGCGAGGCGGTGCTCGCCCGCGTCGACGCGCTCCGCGCGACGCTGTGACGACGTCGCCCGGTCCCGCCGGGACGTCGCCCGGTCCCGCCGGGACGTCCCACGCCGGGGGGCGGCTCGTCGACGGCGTCCTGTTCGACGTCGACGACACCCTCCTCGACAGCGACAGGTCCTTCGTCCGCGCGCTGGCCGAGGTGGTCTCCGAGTACCTGCCGCACCTGCCGCCGGACCGGCACGAGGAGGTCGTCACCGTGTGGCGGGCCGACGTCGGCGGCCACTACCGCCGCTACACGCGCGGCGAGGTGGGCTACCTCGAGCAGCGGATGGCGCGGGCGAACGACCTGCACGCGCAGTTCGGCGGCGCGGAGCTCGACGACGCGGCCCTGGAGCGCTGGAACGCGCTGTTCGAGCGCGGGTTCATGCGGGCGTGGGACGCCTACCCGGACGCCGCCGGCGTCCTCGAGCACCTCCTCGCCGCCGGTGTCGCGGTCGGTGCGCTGACGAACGCCGGGGTGGCGCACCAGACCGAGAAGCTCGGCGCGTCGGGCCTGGACGTGCGCGTGCTCGTCGGGGTGGACACGCTCGGCGTCGGCAAGCCGGACCCGCGGGTGTTCCTCGAGGCCTGCGCGCGCCTGCGCACCGACCCCGCCCGCACCGCCTACGTCGGCGACGAGCTCGACATCGACGCGCGCGCGGCCGTCGCGGCGGGGCTGGTCGGGGTCTGGGTGGACCTGTCCGGCCGGGCGGGCGCCGGCGCGAGGTCCCCGAGG
>JAEZAR010000355.1 GCA_023430425.1 Actinomycetes bacterium
GGCGGGACCTGCTCGGCCGTCGCGCGCGCGGCGCCGACGAGCGCGAGCGCCGGCGCCGTGAGCAGGACCAGCGCACCGATGAGCTTGGTGCCGTCCTCGGCGAGGAGCACGAGCGGCGCCTCGGGCACGAGCTGGTCGATGGCGATCGAGAGCGCCAGCGCCGCCCCCGCGACCGTCATCGCGCGAACGGCGCCCGACCGCGCGTGGTGGCGCAGGTGCCAGCCGATGGTGGCGGCCAGGGCGACGTAGACGGCGTAGACGAGCTCCTCGGGGATGCCGACGCGCGGCGCGAGCAGCTCGTGGACCATGAGCGCGTCGTCGGTGAGCAGGAGCAGCGCCAGCACCCCGAGCAGGGCCATGGGCCGCCGCAGGTGGGCGGGCGCCAGTCGGGCCGCGAGGAACGCGGCGGTGGCAACCGACCCCCACACGACCGAGGTCAGCAGGCTGACGGAGCCGCCGTAGAAGGGCAGGTCCGGCGAGAGAGCGGCAGGGTCGCGGGTGAACGTGTCGGCCGGCACGTCGAGCACCGCCGCGGCCACGAGCACCGTCAGGACGACCGCGATCCCCGCCGCGACGGCGGCGCCCACCAGCTTCCACGTCATGGCGGGAGTGTAGGTGTTCACCGTTCGTTTACATCCCTGATGTCGGGTTTTCACCCGGATGGTCCAGGGGCTGGACGCCTGACGCCACCCTCGGCGCAGGCCACGACCGCGACGCGCGGGCCGGCTCCGGTCGGCGCCAGGTCAGGCCTGGGTGGCCAGCAGGAAGCGTTCGAGGAGCGGTCCCGCCGTCGTCGAGCCGTACTCGCCGTCGGCCACGAGCACCGCCACGGCCAGGTCCCCCTGCACCGCCACCATCCAGGCGTGGTTGTGCGCGTCCGCGCCGCCACCGGCCTGCGCGGTCCCGGTCTTCGCGAGCACCGGGGGTCCGGGCACGTCGGCGAGGAAGCCCGCCCCGCCCTCGGTCACGACCGCCCGCATCAGGTCGCGCAGCGCGGCCGCCTCGTCGGGCGTGACGGGCGCGGGCGGTGGTGCGGCGCTCGGCGGCGTCGGCCCCACCAGCCAGGGCACCACCGTCCGGCCGGCGGCGACCGAGGCGGCGACCGTGGCCATCGCGAGCGCGGACGCCTGCACCTGTCCCTGGCCGATGAGGTCGGCGGCGTGCGTGGTCCCCGCCGCGTCGGCGGGGACGGCACCCAGGAACGCGGGGTACCCGAGGTCAGCGGCGCCGCCGAGGCCGAGCGCGGCCGCGGCGTCGGCGAGCGCCGCGGCGTCGACGCTCCGCCAGGCGCCGACGAACGCGGTGTTGCACGAGTGGGCCACGGCCGCGCGCAGCGTGATCGTGCCGAGCGCGCCCGACGGGTAGTCGGGGAAGTTGTGGAACTGCCGCCCGTCGACGGTCGCCGTCGGCGGGCACTCGACGGCGGAGTCGGGCGCGAGGCCCGCGCGCAGCAGGGCGAGGGAGCTCACCAGCTTGAACACGGACCCGGGCGCGTAGGTGCCGAGGGTCGCGGTCGAGTAGCCGCCCCCGCCCGGTCCGCTCGCGACGGCGGCGACCGCGCCCGTGGACGGGCGGACCGCCACGATCGCGGACTCCGGGGCGACGTCGGCGAGGATGTCGTCGGCCGCCTGCTGGAGCGCGGGCTCGAGCGTCGTCACCAGCGGCTCCCCGGCCACCGGCGCCACCCGGTGCAGCTCGCCGACGTCCCCGGTGTCCGCCCGGCGCAGGACGACGGTGACGCCGGGACGGCCGCGCAGCTGCTCGTCGTACTGGCGCTGGAGCCCGGACAGCCCGACGACGTCGCCGGCGACGACGGTGCCCTGGGACGCCTCGACGATCTCGGCCGTCGCCGGGCCGGCCGTGCCGAGCACCGCGCGCGCGAAGGACCGGGTGGGGGCCAGGGGGCGCAGGTCCCGCACCGCCAGGGCTCCCGGCACGGCGCCGAAGGCGTCGAGGTCCACCCCGGGCTCCGCCTCCCGCACGACGAGCGCCTCGACGAACGCGCGCTCGCCGGAGGCCGCGACCCGCTCGGCGTACGCCGCGGCGTCGAGCCCCAGCAGCTCGGCGATCCGCCGTGCCGAGTCCGGCTGCGCCGCCGCGTCGACCCGGGTGCGGTCCAGCCCGAGTCGCAGGACCGGGCGCGGCTCGACGATGACCACCCCGCCCGCCTGGCCCAGCACGACGGCGCGCTCCGCCGGCTCGCGCTCCACGTCCAGCACGAGGCCCTCGATCAGGTCGGGGTGCACCACGGGCAACGACCACCGCACCGACCAGGCGTCGTCCTCGCCGAGCTCCAGCGGCGCGCTGGTCCGGTAGGTCCAGGTCGCGGCGCCGCCCAGGTCCCAGGACCAGTCGAGCTCCGCCACGGCGGCGTCCGGCGAGTCCTCGGTCCGAGTCACCTCGGCGACCCGGACCACGGGTCGCCACGGGTCCAGCCCCGCGGTCGCCGCCCGGAGCGCCTCGGTGGCCGCCGTGGGCGTCACGCCGGTCAGGGGGACGTCGGCGAGGTCGCCGGCGGCGAGCCCCTGCGCCAGCGCCGCCGCTGCCGCGTCCGGCTCCGGCGGGGTCGGCGTGCACCCGACGAGCGCGGTCAGGGCGAGGGCGCCGGCGAGCGTGCCGGCGAGCGTGCCGGCCACGGCACGGGATCGCTGACGCGCACCTGCCCGGGTGCTGTGCGGTCCGGACGCTGCGCCCACGACGTCATCCCCTCCTTCGCACGGGCGGTGCTCGGCCGCCCCCGTGGAGACGACGAACGGCCCGCCCCCGATCGTTGTGGGGGCGGGCCGTCCGTGTGTCAGATGGCGCTCAGATGGCGCGGATGTTCGAGGCCTGCGGGCCCTTGGCGCCCTGCGTCACCTCGAACTCGACCTTCTGGTTCTCCTCGAGGGAGCGGTAGCCGCTCGCGTCGATGGCGGAGTAGTGGGCGAAGACGTCGGGCCCGCCGTCGTCGGGGGCGATGAAGCCGAAGCC
>JAEZAR010000411.1 GCA_023430425.1 Actinomycetes bacterium
GGCGAGGTCCACGAGCACGGGACGCCCGTCCGGGCGGAGGACGACATTGGCCGGCGCCACGTCGCCGTGGACGACGCCGACCGCGTGCATCGAGGCCAACGCCCGGGCGAGCGGCACGACGAGGGTCACCACCTCCCCGGGCGACCAGGGGCCGCGCGCGGCGCGGACGGTGGCCAGGTCCGCGCCGGGCACGTCGGCGCAGAGCACGGCCGCCGAGCCGTCGGGCAGCTCCAGCAGGGGCGCGACGCGGGCGACGTGCGGGTGGTCGAGACCGGCGAGTGCGGTGATGCGTCGTCGCAAAGCCGGCCGGGCCACGTCGTCGACCGCGACCACCGTCACCACCCAGCGCACCCCCGTCGCGTCGCGGACGGCAGTGCGCGTGCCGGAGCCGCTCACGCCCAGCGGCGCGACGGGGTCGAGGCCGGCCCGGGCCAGGGCCCGGACGAGCGCGCGGGACGACATGCGGCCCAGGCAACCACCCGGCGTCGGCGCCGAGCGGTTCTCCACAGACCCGACGTCGCCCCTCCTCAGCGGCGCGGCGCGGCGTCCCCCGGCGCGTCGACGGCGGTCGGCGTGCGGACCCCGTCCGCGGGAACGCCGGCCGCATGTCCGCCGTCGTGCGGGACGCGCCGCTGCCAGGGCCACCAGACGACCCGGCCGAGGTCGTGGACGAGGCCGGGCACGAGCAGCGTCCGGACCACGAACGTGTCGACGAGGACGCCGAGCGCCACGAGGAACGCGAGCTGGACGAGGAAGAGCAGGGGCAGCACGGCCAGCGCGCCGAACGTCGCCGCGAGCACCAGCCCGGCGCTGGTGATCACCCCGCCGGTGACCGCCAGACCGCGCCGGACCCCCTCGCGGGTCCCGTGCGCGAGCGACTCCTCCCGCACGCGGGTCATGAGGAAGATCGAGTAGTCGATGCCGAGCGCCACCAGGAAGACGAAGGCGTACAGCGGCACCGCGGCGTCGGCGCCCGGGAAGCCGAACAGGTGGTTGAACGCCAGGGCGCCGAGCCCGATGGTGGCGCCGAAGCTGAGGACGTTCGCCGCCACGATGAGCAGGGGCGCGACGACGGACCGCAGCAGGAGCACGAGCACGAGCAGGATGACCACGAGCACCGAGGGCACGATGACGCGGAGGTCGCGGGCGCTCGTCTCCTGGGTGTCCAGGCGCTGGGCGGCGGCGCCCCCGACGGCGACGGACCCGGCGGGCGCACCGTCGGGCATCGCCTCGGCCACCGCCGCCCGGACTGCCGCCCGGACGTCGGCCACCACCGTCGTCGCCTCCTGCGTCTCGGCCGCGGCCTCGGTCACGGCGTCGACGCGCACCAACCCGTCGACGACCAGCGCGGGTGCGTCCGAGGGGGCGCCCGGAGCGCCCGGCGCGCCCGTGAACACCGTCGCGGAGGCGACGCCGTCGACGCCCTCCACGGCGGCGACGACGGCGTCCGCAGCCTGCTCGGGCACGAAGACCGCGATGGGCTCGACCTGTCCGGCGTCGAAGTGCTCCGCCAGCACGTCCGCGCCGGCGACGGACTCCACCTCCGTGAGGAAGATGTCGCTGTCGCCGGTGCCCGCCGCGTCGAAGGTGGGCACGAACGCCGCCGCGCCCAGCAGGCCGAGGGCGGTCAGCGCCCACACCGTGCGGGCGCGTCGGCCGACGAGCCCGGCGATGCGGCCCCACACCCCGGTGCGGCCCTCGAGCTCGGCGAGCGTCTCGTCGCGCGCCTCGCCCACCTCGGCCGCCGGCCGGGGCATGCGCGGCCAGAAGATGAACCGCGCGCGCCGACCGGCGACGAGCAGCAGCGCAGGCAGCAGCGTCATCGCGGCGAGGAACGCGGCCACGATGCCGATCGCGGCCACCGGGCCGAGGCTCGCGTTGGACTCCAGGTCGGACAGCAGGAGGCACAGCAGGCCGGCGATGACGGTGCCCGCACTGGCCGCGATGGGCTCCAGGGAGGCCCGTAGCGCCCTGCCCATCGCGGTGTAGGGCGACTGCACCCGGCGCAGCTCCTCGCGGTACCGGGCCACGATGAGCAGCGAGTAGTCGGTCGCCGCGCCCACGACGAGGATGAACAGGATGCCCTGGCTCTGCCCGTTGAGGACCAGGACGCCGGCCTCGGCCAGCCGGTAGACGACCCACGCGGCCGCTGCGAGGCCGAACAGCGAGGTGAACAGCACGGTGAACGGCAGGCTCGGCGAGCGGTAGACGAGCACGAGGATGACGAAGACCACCGCGAGCGCGACAAGCAGCAGGATCGTGTCGATGCCGCCGAACGCCTCGACGAGGTCCGCGATCGAGCCCGCCGGACCGGTGACCCAGGAGTCGAGGCCCGCGTCGGCGAGGTCGTCGTCGGCGTCGCGGAGCGCCTCGACGACGAGGTTGACCAGCCGCTCCTCGCCGAGCTGCTCGCTCGCCCGCGCCGAGTCGAGGGGCACGGTGACCAGGACCGCCTCGCCGTCCTCCGCGGGGATCGCCAGCGGCTCGCCGACGAGCAGGTCGGCGACGGTCTGGCCCTCGCCCACCTCGAGGGCGCCGAGCCCGGCCGCCCACTGCTGGACGACGCCGATCTGCTCCGGCGTGAGGGGCCCCGCCTCCTGGGCGCGCACCACGACGAGCGCGGGCAGCACCGTGTCGTCCGTGAAGCCGTCGGCCAGCTCGGCGGCCCTGGTGGACTCGGCGCTGCGCGGCAGGAACGACGCGTTGTCGTTCTCCTGGACCTCCGAGAGCCGGCCCACCGACTGCCCACCTACCCCCGCGAGCGCGAGCCACACGAGCAGCAGGCCGATCACCGCCGCCCCACGGAGGAACCCGCGCCGACGCTCGCCCGTCCGATTACTCAGCATGCTGAGTATTATGTGGTCGGCTGATGCCGATCTGTCCACCGGGACTGGCCGGCACGGTTCTCCCGAGAGCGAACAGGAGACGCAGTGGAGCGACCTCCGCTCGACGAGTGGCCGACCGGACGGCTGCTCTCGGCCGTCGCGCGGCGCATCGAGCACGAGTGGAACGAGCACCTGGCCCGCTGGGACCTCAACCACGCGTCGCTGCCGGTGCTCTTCCACCTGCTCGCCGGGCCCCGCTCCCAGCGCGACCTCGCCGAGGCCTCGGGCGTGACCGAGCAGACGATGAGCCGGATCGTGGCGCGGCTCGAGCGCTCGTCGTACGTCACCCGCGATGCCCACCCCGACGACGCCCGCCGGCACCGCGTCGCGCTCACCGACCCCGGACGGTCCGCCCTGATGGCCGCGGGCGACCCCCGGATCGCCGAGGAGATGAGCGAGCGCGGGCTCGCCCCCGAGCAGGTCGCCCAGGTCCGGTCCCTGCTCGTGCTCATGCTCTCCGCCCACGGCGCGCCGATCCCCGGCACGGTCGCCCCCTACCCGGCCGGCCACGGCCGCGGAGCACGAGGGGACACCGGCGCCCGCCCCGCGGCGCGCGGCGCCCACC
>JAEZAR010000413.1 GCA_023430425.1 Actinomycetes bacterium
GCGCTTGCGCGACGCGCCCACCAGCACCGGGCGACCCAGCGCCGCGAGCACGTCGAGGTGCGCGAGCAGCGGCCAGTTGTCCCGGCCGGGCTTGGCGAACCCGAGCCCGGGATCCAGGACGACCTGCTCGGGTCGTACGCCGGCGGCCACGAGCTCGTCGACGCGCGCGGCGAGCTCGTCGCGGACGTCACGCACCACGTCGTTGTAGGTGGCCAGCGCGTCCATGACGTCGGCGTGCCCCCGCCAGTGCATCGCGACGTAGACCACGCCGGCGTCCGCGACGAGCCGGCGCATCGCCGGGTCGGCCAGCCCGCCGGAGACGTCGTTGACGACGACGGCGCCCGCCTCGACCGCGGCCGCCGCGACGGCGGGGCGCGTGGTGTCGACGCTGACCACCGCACCCTCCGCGGCCAGGGCGCGCACGACGGGGAGCACGCGGCGCAGCTCCTCGTCGGGCGGGACGCGCGGCGCACCGGGCCGCGTCGACTCCCCGCCGACGTCGAGCAGGTCCGCGCCGGCCGCCACGAGGTCCAGGCCGTGGGCGACCGCGCGGTCCGGGTCGAACCAGCGGCCGCCGTCGCTGAAGGAGTCGGGCGTGACGTTGACGACGCCCATGACCAGCGTTCGGTCCAGCGCCCTCACGGCGTCGGGCAGCGGGGCCGGGTGGCGCACCCGGTCACCGGCCCAGGATCAGGCTCATCGCCTCGGCGCGGGTCGCCGGGTTGCGCAGCTGCCCGCGCACCGCCGAGGTCACGGTGTGCGAGCCGGGCTTGCGCACGCCGCGCATCGACATGCACAGGTGCTCGCAGTCGACGACCACCAGCACGCCGCCGGGCTTGAGCACGTCGACGAGCGTGTCGGCGATCTGCGACGTCAGGCGCTCCTGGACCTGCGGACGGCGCGCGAACAGGTCGACGAGCCGCGCGATCTTCGACAGGCCGGTGATGCGGCCCTCGGGGCCGGGGATGTACGCCACGTGCGCGACCCCGTGGAACGGCACCAGGTGGTGCTCGCAGGTGGAGTACACCTCGATGTCCTTGACCAGGATCATCTCCTCGTGGCCGAGGTCGAACGTGGTGGAGAGGACCTCCGCGGGGTCCGTCCACAGGCCGGCGAAGGTCTCGGCGTACGCGCGGGCGACGCGCGCGGGGGTGTCCCGCAGGCCGTCGCGGTCGGGGTCCTCGCCGAGGGCCAGCAGCAGCTCGCGGACGGCGCGCTCCGCCCGCGCCGCGTCGTAGACCGGCTCCGGCCGCGCGGCCGGGTCCTCCTCGCCCGGCAGCGGGACGTCCTCCGGGACGTCGCTCATCAGCCCAGCCGTCCCGGGTCGACCCGGCCGGACGGGGGCACCTCGCCCACGGGCCCGGCGGGGTGCTCGGGCTTCGCGGCGGCCGCCTCGTCCTGCGGGACCTGGCCGGCGGAGCCGTTGCCCGCGGCCCGCTCGGCGGGGGTCCGCACCGGCGGCAGCTCGGAGACGGGGCGGTCCGGGCTCGACAGCCAGACGTCGCGCGGCGGGCGCTTGACGATCGGCGCGAAGACCTCGGCGAGCTGGGCCTGGTTCAGCGTCTCCCGCTCCAGGAGCTCGGTCACCAGGGTGTCGAGCACCTCCCGGTACTCGTTGACGATCTCCCACGCCTCGTCGTGCGCGAAGTCGACGAGGCGGCGCACCTCGACGTCCACGACAGCGGCGATCTGCTCGGAGTAGTCCCGGGTGTGGCCCATGTCGCGGCCGAGGAACACCTCCCCGTCGCCCTGGCCGACGCGCACCGCACCGACCCTCTCGCTCATGCCGTACTGCGTGACCATCTTGCGGGCCACCGCCGTGGCCTTCTCGATGTCGTTGGACGCCCCGGTCGTCGGGTCGTGGAACACGACCTCCTCCGCGACCCGGCCCCCCATCGCGTACGCGAGCTGGTCGAGGAGCTCGTTGCGCGTCGTGGAGTACTTGTCCTCCGTGGGCATGACCATCGTGTAGCCCAGCGCCCGCCCGCGCGGCAGGATCGTCACCTTCGTCACCGGGTCCGTGTACCGCAGCGCGGCCGCCACCAGCGCGTGCCCGCCCTCGTGGTAGGCGGTGATCTTCTTCTCCTTGTCGTTCATCAGCCGCGTCCGCTTCTGCGGACCGGCGATGACGCGGTCGATCGCCTCGTCGAGGTGGTGGTTGGTGATGAGCTGCCCGTTCGTGCGGGCGGTGAGCAGGGCGGCCTCGTTGAGCACGTTGGCCAGGTCGGCGCCCGTGAAGCCCGGGGTGCGCTTGGCGACGGCACGCAGGTCGACGTCGGGCGCCAGCGGCTTGCCCTTGCCGTGCACGCCCAGGATGCGCTCGCGCCCGCCCAGGTCGGGGGCGTCCACCGAGATCTGCCGGTCGAACCGGCCGGGCCGCAGCAGCGCGGGGTCGAGGATGTCCGGGCGGTTGGTGGCCGCGATGAGGATGACGTTGGTGTTGACGTCGAAGCCGTCCATCTCGACGAGCATCTGGTTCAGGGTCTGCTCGCGCTCGTCGTGACCGCCGCCCAGGCCGGCGCCGCGGTGCCGCCCGACGGCGTCGATCTCGTCGACGAAGATGATCGACGGCGCGTTCTGCTTGGCCTGCTCGAACAGGTCCCGGACGCGGGAGGCGCCGACGCCGACGAACATCTCGACGAAGTCCGAGCCCGAGATGGAGTAGAACGGCACGCCCGCCTCACCGGCGACCGCCCTGGCCAGCAACGTCTTGCCCGTGCCCGGCTGGCCGTACAGCAGCACGCCCTTGGGGATCTTCGCGCCGACCGCCTGGAACTTGCCCGGGTCGGCGAGGAACTCCTTGATCTCCTCCAGCTCCTCGACCGCCTCGTCCACGCCCGCCACGTCGGCGAAGGTGACCTGCGGCTTCTCCTTGCTCACGAGCTTCGCGCGTGACTTGCCGAACTGCATGACGCGCGAGCCGCCGCCCTGCATCCGCGACATGAGGAACCAGAACAGGCCGAGGATGATGACGAACGGCAGGACGAGGCTGAGCAGGCCGACCCACCACGAGGTCTGCGGGACCTCGGAGTTGTAGCCGCCCTCGAGCTCCGCGGACTCGAGCGCGGCGACCACGGTGGGGCCCTGCGGCTCGACGTAGTAGAACTGCACGCGCAGGCCCTTGTCCTCGAACTCCTCGGTGAGCACGAGGTCGACGCGCTGGGCGCCGTCGACGACCTTGGCCTGCTCCACCGTCTCGCCCGCGAGCAGCGCGAGGCCGTCCGAGGTGTCGATCCGCTGGACGCCCGAGGTCATGAAGCTGGACGCGCCGAGCCACAGGATGAGCACGGCGAGCAGGATCCAGATCGCGGGACCGCGAGCGAGGCGCTTGAGGTTCATCGACGACGGGCCGGAGCCCGATCCCTTCTGGGCGGCGGAGGACTCCTGGCCACGGTACCGCGCGGCCCTGGCGCCACCGCCGGGTGTTCGCCCAGGGCGTCAGCCGTGCACAGGGCCCTCACACGACGCCCGGGCCGGCGGGTGCGGGGCGCGTCAGTCCGCGTACACGTGGGGGGCGAGCGTGCCGACGAACGGCAGGTTGCGGTACTTCTCCGCGTAGTCCAGCCCGTAGCCGACGACGAACTCGCTCGGGATGTCGAACCCGACGTAGCGCACCGAGACGTCGACCTTGGCGGCCTCCGGCTTGCGCAGCAGCGCCGCGATCTCCACGGACGCGGCCCCCCGGGTGCGCAGGTTCGACAGCAGCCAGGACAGCGTCAGCCCCGAGTCGATGATGTCCTCGACGATGAGCACGTTCCGGCCCGTCAGGTCGGTGTCGAGGTCCTTGAGGATGCGCACGACGCCCGACGACGAGGTGCCGGCGCCGTAGGAGGACACGGCCATCCAGTCCATCTCGACCGGCGAGTGCAGGTGCCGGGACAGGTCCGCCATGACCATGACCGCACCCTTGAGGACGCCGACCAGGAGAAGGTCGCGGCCGACGTAGTCGGCGTCGATCTCGGCCGCCATCTCCGCGAGCCGGGCGTCGATCTGCTCGCGGGTGAGCAGCACGCGCTCGAGGTCCTGGCCCATGTCGTCGGCGTCCACCCGATGCTCCTCCTCGTCCGGTGCGAGGGTCAGCCTGCCATACCTGCGCGCCCCCCGGATCCCGCCCGGAAGGCTCACCGGACCCTGCCCGCGCCACGCGACGACGAGCGCGTCGAGCGCCTCGACGTGCGCCCGGGAGAGGGCGCCGGCAGGCACCCCCGCCGCGACGCAGGCCGCGCGCAGCGCCCGTCCGCGCACCGCGGCGGGCACTGCGG
>JAEZAR010000429.1 GCA_023430425.1 Actinomycetes bacterium
ACCCCGACGACGCCGGCCGCGGGCGCCGGGGCGCCGGGCCCGGCCTGGGGCTCCGCCCGTGGCGACTGCTCGCGGGGGTCCTGCTCGGCCTCGCCGTCGGCACCAAGTGGTCCGCGCTGTGGTTCGTCGCAGCGTTCGGGCTGCTCTCCGTGGCGTGGGACGCTTCCGCGCGCCACCGGGCGGGCCTGCGCCGCTGGTGGCAGGGGGCGCTGCTGCGGGACGGCCCGCCGGCGTTCGCGTCCCTCGTCCTCGTCGCCGCGGCGGTGTACGTCGCGTCGTGGGCGTCGTGGTTCGCGACGCCGTCGTCCTACGGCCGCGGCTGGGCCGCCGCGCAGCCGGGAGGCACCGGGCTCACGGACGCCCTCGCGTCCTTCTGGCACTACCAGGGACAGGTGTGGGGCTTCCACACGTCGCTCACCGCGGACCACGCGTACCGGTCGCACCCGGCCGGCTGGCTCGTCCAGTGGCGCCCCACGTCCTTCCTGTACGAGTCGCCGGAGCCCGCGGGCGCCCTGTGCGGCGCCGAGCGGTGCTCGCAGGCGGTGACGTCGCTCGGCAACCCGTTCGTCTGGTGGTTCGCGACGGCCGCGCTGGTGGCGGCGGTCTGGCTCCTGGTGCGACGACGGCGCGCGGCCCGGCCCGGCGTGACGGCCCCGCTGCTGGTGGCCGTGGCAGCGGGCTGGCTGCCGTGGTTCGCCTACCCCGAGCGGCCCGTGTTCACCTTCTACGCCGTCGTCGTCCTGCCGTTCCTCGCGCTGCTGCTGGCGTGGGCGGTGGGCGGCCTGCTGACGTGGGCCGGCGGCGACGAGGTGCGCCGGCGGTGGGTGGTGACCGCGCTGGTGGTCGGTGCGGTGCTCGTGGCGGGCGCGGCGGTGTTCTTCTGGCCGGTGTGGACGGGCCAGGTCATCACCTTCCGCTCGTGGCAGCTGCACCAGTGGGTGGCGAGCTGGGTCTGAGCGCCGTCAGGGCTCCTCGAGCGCGTCCCGGTACCACGGCAGGCCCTGCGCGTCCCAGCGGGAGGTGAGGCGGCGCAGCCGCCGGCAGAATCCCGGCCACGAGCGCGCCTCGCGCGGCGACCAGGCGAGCTCCGCCACGGCCGCGAGGCGTGGCAGGAGCAGCTGGTGGAGCTCGCGCGAGGTCCGCACGTTCTCGCTCCACAGCGCGGCCTCCACGCCCGCCAGCCGGTCCTCGGGCACCGGGAGCAGGGAGGCCGGCTCCCAGTCGTAGGAGTCGCGCAGCCCGATGTAGCCCGCCCAGTCGCTGCCGGCGGGCGTCCGGGCGTCGTAGCGCATGTCGAGGTAGACCTTGCTCGCGGGCGAGAGCAGCACGCGCGCGCCCGCCGCCGCGGCCCCGGTCACCGCGGCGACGCTCTCGCGCTCGTCCCAGTACTGCACCACCGCGCCGGGCGGCAGGGGCGCGCGGGCGACCTCCTGCCACCCCACCACCCGCTTGCCCGCCGCGGTGACCACCGCCGCCGCGTGCGCGACCAGCCGGTCGTACTCGGCCGCGTGCATGGTCAGCGCCTCGTCGCCGCCGATGTGGACGTAGCGGCCGGGGGTGGCCGCCGCCACCTCCCGCAGCACGTCGGTGATGAACGGCAGGGTGTCGGCCGCCTCGGCGTGCAGGCGGGAGAAGCCGACGCCGACGCCCGTGTACAGCGGCCGCGGCTCGCCCGACGGGGTCAGGCTGCCGTACGCGTGCTGCGCGGCGTTGACGTGGCCCGGCAGGTCGATCTCGGGGACCACCGTGATGCCGCGCGCCGCGGCGTACGTCACGAGGCTCGCGTAGTCGGCGCGCGTGAGGAAGCCGCCGGGGTCGCCGCCGACGGCCGTCGCACCCGACACCTCCGTGAGCGCGGGGCGGGACGCGATCTCCAGGCGCCAGCCCTGGTCGTCCGTCAGGTGCAGGTGCAGCGTGTTCATCCGCAGGGTGAACAGCACCCCGACGACCTCGCGCAGCACGTCCGGGGAGAACCAGTGCCGCGCCAGGTCCAGGCTGAGCCCCCGCCAGGCGAAGCGGGGGTGGTCGACGACGAGCACCGGCGCCACCGTCGCGGCGCCGTCCCCGACGACGACGAGCTGCTCGAGGGTCGCCAGGCCGCGCAGCAGCCCGCACGGGTCGAGCGCGGTCACCACGACGCGGTCGGCGTCGACCTCCAGCCGGTAGGCCTCGGCCGCGATCTCCGGGTCCGGGGCCGCCGGCAGCGAGAGGCGGGCCGGGTCGGTGACCAGCCTCAGCACCACGGCGCCGGGGCTGCCGTCGTCCTCGCCCACCACCTCGACCGCGGCGTCGAGGAGCTCACCGACGCGCTGGGCGAGCAGGACGCCCGTCGAGACGGCCCCGGGGTCGTCCCCGACCACGACCCGGGTGGCCCTGCTCACGCGGAAGGCGCGCCCGTCCCGACGCTCCCCGTGGACGGGGACCGGGACGACGGGAAGATCGACCACTGCGCTGGCGCCTCCGCGGACCGGCGGAGGGGGTGCCGTCCCGCCGGGCCAGGCTAGCGCCCGCGGGACCCGATGACGCGGGGCGGCCCGCCGTGCTGTCGGGCGCTGTCGGGCTTCGGACGAACGGTGAGGCGGGAATCCGTGAACGACGTCCCGACTCATCACAAGGGTGGAGCTGAGGGGATTCGAACCCCTGACCTTCTCATTGCGAACGAGACGCGCTACCAACTGCGCCACAGCCCCTTGAGCGGGATCCAGGGTAGCACCTGGGTGCGCCCGGTCTCGCACCGGGCAGGGCCCTGCCGTCACCGCCCCCCGGGCGGTGCGGGCGTCCTCACTCCCCGGCGGCGCGGCGCCTCGCGAGGACCGCGTCCAGGTCGAACCGGGCGCCGGGCGCGGGCTCGGACGCGTCC
>JAEZAR010000024.1 GCA_023430425.1 Actinomycetes bacterium
GGGGTGGCGCGCGCGAGCTGGGCTACCTGCGCGCCTGCGTCCTCGACGCGGTCCGGCTCTGGCCGACGACGCCGGCCCTGCTGCGCGAGAGCACCGCCCGGACGCGGTGGCCCGGTGGGCCGGTCCCCGAGGGGACCCTCCTGGTCACCTTCGCGCCCTACTTCCACCGGGACGACGAGCGGCTCCCCCAGGCCCACCGGTTCGCGCCGGAGCTGTGGGAGCACGGTCGGTCCGAGGCCGACTGGCCGCTCGTGCCGTTCAGCGCCGGGCCGGCGCAGTGCGCGGGCCGCAGCGTCGTCCTGCACGTGGCGAGCACCGTCCTCGCGCACCTCGTCGCCGAGCCGTGGGAGCTCGTCAGGGGTCCGGCGCTGGCCCCGGACCGGCCGCTGCCGGGCACGTTCGACCCGTACCGGGTCGTGCTGAGGCACGGGGTCGCGGGGGGCTGACGCGTCGGCGACGATGGCTCCATGGGGGCAGGGAGGAGCCCCATGGTGTCCAGCGTGCCGGTCATCCTCGTCGCGCGGCGGGCCGCTCTCGCCGACGACGTCCGGTCGGCCCTCGCCGGGTCGGAGTTCCTGATCCGGCACGAGGTCCGCTCCGTCGGCAGCGCGCGCGTGCTCGCCCTGCGCCACGACGTCCGGATCGCCCTCGTCGACCTCGACGTGCCGGGCGACGCGCAGGGGTTCGTGGGGGACCTCTACCGGTCCGGCGTCCTGCCCGCCGTCGCCCTGCTCGCGACGCCCGACGACCCGCGGCTGGTCGACGTCGTCCTCGCCGGTGCATGGGGCGTCGTCGCTCCCGGCGGACTGCCGGACCTGCCGGGCCTGCTGCGCGCGGTCCTCGCCGGGGAGGTGGCCCTCTCCCGCCGGCTGCTGAGCCGGATGGTCGAGGAGTGCCGGGCCCGCTCGGACCCGGGGTCCGCCGACCTCCGCCGGGCCGGTCTGACGCCCCGCGAGCGGCAGGTGCTCGAGCTCCTCCGCCGCGGGCGGAGCACGCAGGAGATCGCCCACGAGCTGGTCCTCGCGCCGGTCACCGTGCGCAGCCACATCGCCGCGTGCGTCCGCAAGCTCGGCGCCGCGAGCAGGTCCGAGGTCGCCCGTGCCCCGGGCCCGGCGGGCCCAAGGCCGGACGCGCCGGACGCGCCGGACGCGCCTGACGCGCCGGACGGGGGGCGTTGAGGCGTCTCAACGCCCGGTTTGCCCGGCGATCTCCCGGTTCGTCGGTTTGAGGGGCACGGTGGCGGTATGGCCCGCGACCCCCACGGGCCCCGTCTCTCGGGAGAACCCCCATGAGAACCCGAATCCCCCTCTCCGCCATCGCCGTCGGAGCACTCGTCGCGGCGGCCTCCCTGGTCGCCGTCCCCGCCGCGGCCACCACGGGGCCGGACGTCGTCCCCGTGCTCGTCGCGGGCAACCCCAGCTGTCAGGACCTCGGCTACGCCTACGGCGCGAAGTGGGACGACCCCGTCAGCCCGGGCGGGCCCTACGCGCTCGGCACCGGCACGGTCAGCTGGACGCACGACGGCACCTACCTCACGTGGTCGTCGACGTTCGGCGTGGACGCCGTCATCGTCAAGGGCGGCCCGAACGCCAACGCGTACGTCTACGACCCGCCCGCCGAGTCCTTCGGTGACGACGGGCTGCACTCGCCGGCCAACGCCAGCGGGGACCCGGCCGGGATCAGCCACATCGAGTTCTGCTACGACTACGAGCTCGTGGTGACCAAGACCGCGCAGACGTCGTTCACCCGGACGTGGGACTGGTCGATCGTCAAGGTCGGCGACCAGAGCGACCTCGTGCTCATGCCGGGTCAGCAGTACCTGGTCGGCTACGAGGTCACGGTGGACGCGACCGCGACCGACAGCGACTGGGCCGTGTCCGGCACGATCACCGTCCTCAACCCCGACCCGACCCAGGCGGCGACGGTCACCGGCGTCAGCGACGTCGTCTCGCCGGGCATCGCGGCGACGGTGGACTGCGGGGTGACGTTCCCGCACGTCCTCGCGTCCGGCGGCACGCTCGTGTGCACCTACGGCGCAGGCCTGCCGGACGGCACCGCGCGGACCAACACCGCGACGGCCACCACGACCGGGCCCGTGCAGGGCGACAGCGGGACGGCGGCCGTCGACTTCACGACGGCGACGATGTCCGAGGTCGACGAGTGCATCGCCGTCGAGGACGACCTCTACGGCGTCCTCGGCGACGTCTGCGTCGCGGACCTGCCGGTGACCTTCGAGTACTCCCAGCACGTCGGCCCGTTCGCCGAGTGCGGTGAGTACACGGTGACCAACACGGCGGCGTTCGTCACCGACGACACCGGTGCCACCGGCGACTCGCAGTGGACCGTGGACGTCACGGTGCCGTGCGACCTCGGGTGCACCCTCACCCAGGGCTACTGGAAGACCCACTCGGAGCACGGGCCCGCGCCCTACGACGACGCCTGGCTCCTCCTCGGGCCCGACGGCCAGGACACCCCGTTCTTCCTCAGCGGCATGACGTACCACGAGGTGCTCTGGACGGCGCCGGCGGGCAACGCCTACTACGTCCTCGCCCACCAGTACGTCGCCGCCGAGCTGAACGTCCTCAACGGCGCGGACCCGACGGCGGTGTCCGCGACGATGACGCAGGCGCAGCTGCTCCTGTCGACGAAGACACCCGCGCAGGTGGCGGTCGACAAGTCGCTCAAGAGGCAGTTCACGACCCTCGCGACGCTGCTCGACCAGTACAACAACGGTCTCGTCGGACCGGGTCACTGCTCCGAGTGATCCCCGGTCCGGCTCGGCCGGGTCGTGCGACACAGGGCCCCCGGCGCACCCTGCGCCGGGGGCCCCGCCCTGCGCCGGGGGCCCCGCCCGGCGCGGGTGGGAGACTGCGCGCGTGAGCGCCGAGGAGTCCCTCCGTCGCCGGGTACGCCGGACCGTGGCGACCGTCGCCCTCCTCAACCTCGCCTACTTCGGCGTCGAGGCCGCGGTGGCGGTGGCGATCGGCTCGGTCTCGCTCCTGGCGGACAGCGTCGACTTCCTCGAGGACGCGGCCGTCAACCTGCTCATCCTGCTCGCGCTCGGGTGGTCGCTGCGCGCACGCTCGACCGTCGGCAAGGCCCTCGCGGTCCTCATCCTCGTGCCGGCCGCCGCAGCGGTGTGGGAGGCGGTGGGCAAGGTCGCCGACCCGGTCGCGCCCGCGGTGGGCCCGCTCGTGCTCACCGCGTCGGGGGCGGTCGTCGTCAACGGCGTGTGCGCCCTGCTGCTGCTGCGCGTCCGGCGCCACGGTGGTTCGCTGACGACGGCGGCGTGGCTGACCGCGCGCAACGACGTGCTCATCAACCTGGCGATCATCGCCGTCGGTGGGCTGACGGCGTGGACGGGCAGCGGTTGGCCGGACATCGTGCTCGGGGTCGGGATCGTGCTGCTCTCGGTGACGGCGGCCCGGGAGGTCTGGGAGGTCGCCGAGGAGGAGCGGCTCGGGGCGAAGGCGCTCGCGGGTGAGGCGATCGACTGACGGCGCGGACGGCGGGCCCACCGTCCGCCGCGGCCGAGCCGCCATGATGGGACGCACACCCCCGTCCCAGGAGCGCCCGATGACCGCCACCTCGCCCGCCGTCCCCGAGCCGGGCGGCCACCCCGTCGCCGCGCCGTCCGCGGCGGGTCACCCCGTCGCCGGGCCGTACGCGGCCGGTCCCGGCCCGGGCGCCGGGTACCCGGCGGCACTGCCGGTGCTCCCGCCGCCGGAGCCCTACCTGCTCACGATCGGCGACATCGGGGTCACCCCCTCATGGGTCGTGACGCCGCGGGGGACGGTGCCGCTGCTCGGATCGCAGTGGTGGGTCGCCGAGCGGTCGGGGTGGCGCCAGCAGATCCCCGTGTGGGCCATCGTCCTGGCAGTCCTGCTCTTCCCGCTGGGGCTGCTGTTCCTGCTCGTCAAGGAGCCCCGGCTCCAGACGTGGCTCGAGGTCACCGTGCGCTCGGCCGGGGTGGTGCACCAGGCGGCGGTCGCGGTGCCGTCGGTGGAGGCGGCGCAGGTGCCGGGGAAGGTGGCGCACGTGCGCGACCTCGCCCGACCCCGCGGCGCCGGCACGGAGGGTCAGCCGACGGGCCAGGTGCGGTCGTCGGGGTGACCCCCGGCGCGGATCAGCGCCTCGATCTCCTCGCTCACGTCCCACACGTTGACGTTCATGCCCGCGACGGCCCGGCCCTGCCGCACCCAGAACGCGACGAGCTCGCGCGCGTCGGGGTCCCCCCGGACGACCACCTCGTCGTACGCGCCGGGGCCGTCGGTGGCGCCCGGGTCCGCGAAGCCCACGTACTCCATCCCGAGGTCGTACTGGTCGGTGTAGAAGTACGGCAGGCGGTCGTCGGTGGCCGCCACCCCGAGCACCGTGCGCGCCGCGAGCGCACCCTGGCGTCCGGCGTTGGCCCAGTGCTCCACGCGCAGGTCGCGACCGAGGAGGGGCCGCGGGGCTCGTGCGACGTCGCCCGCCGCCAGCACGCGCGCGTCGGCGGTGCGCAGGTGGGCGTCGACCACGAC
>JAEZAR010000095.1 GCA_023430425.1 Actinomycetes bacterium
AGGGTGGCATTGTCGGCAGCGAGCGTGTCGCTTGCGGTGGGAGTTCCCTGCGCTCGGGACGTGGCCGATCCCGCAATGGCACCGGCGACGCCAAGCGACGCACCCGCTATTGCTGAGCGACGACTCAGTTGGGCTTGGGCGAATGCACGGGCAATGCGATCGAAGCGAGTCGAATCCATGGTGTGACCTCGTGGCTAGATGATGAGTTTTCTGGTCCTCAGTAGTTTACAGCGGGATGGGAGAGTCCAAAGGAGCGTTTCTTGGCGAGCAGACAGGCTGCTCCCGGCTTCGTTTGGTCGCTTAGTCGGGGTAGGGACTTGGTCGTTGGTTTGTATAAGACCACGCGCCATCACGTGTAGTCAGGCCGGTCAAAACTTCAGCCTCTCGTACAACTTACTCAGTCCAAGAAGTCAACCGACACGAACTGATATCCTCCCGGAAACCGAATGATTCGCCGAGCCTCGGCATTGCACCATAGCGCTCCTGGAGGAAGGTTTTGGACGATCGACGTTTCGATCATTTCGTACGCTCACTTGCAGCACGCGGATCCCGGCGCACGCTCATAAAGGGCTTGCTCGGCTTCTCTGGCATCGTTGCGGTCGCAGGGTCGGCACTGAACGATGAGGTGCGCGCGGCCCGCCGACCTACGCCCACTCCGAAACCGGTCAGATGCCCGGGAAATCAGATTTGGAACGGCAGCGCCTGTGCCTGTGAGAGCGGGACGGAGTGCGGATCGGACTGCTGTCCGGTCGAAGCCATGTGTTGTGACAATGCTTGCTGCTTCGGCGAGTGCTATGGCGAAGGAGTTTGTTGTCCGACGGGGCGGCTCGTGTGCGATGGGAGCTGTCTTCCTCCAGGAGGCTGCTGCACGGATGACGATTGCACAGAAGCTCGGTGCTTCGATAACGTCTGCGTACCGAATACACCGACGAACACTCCGACAAATACGCCGGAACCGCCAACGGCAACGCCCACCAGCACACCGACTGGCGATTGCGAAAATGCTGTGCTTGCCGGCGGAGATGGTCCGACTTCAATCTTCCACGTGGACGACGACGTCGAAGTCTTCGTCAACGGTGAATCCGTTTTCGTCGATAACAATCATAATGCTACTGATATTTCGCCGATTGCCCTCGGTCCGTTGAGTGGCGGGGATACGGTGCGGGTGGTGGCGTCAGACACGTCTACTCCGCAGTACTGCCCCGGATCTTTTGAATTGGGCCCAGTCACGCTGTATTGCACGGCGACGGGAACCTCCCAGGTGATCAACCCGATCGTCTTGAAGGGATATGCCACCGTGTGTGGCGAGGTCTTTTTCGACGAGACCATCACCGTGGCGCTGTAGCGCTAATCACGCTCAGTGCACTCGAGAAGCGGTCCAGGCATTTCGCCTGGGCCGCTCTACATTTCGCTCTGCGCTCTGCGATGTTCCCAGCTGCGGGCGCAATCCTGCTCATGTTGCGTCCACCGCGCCAGTGATTAGAGGTCACGTGTGAAGTTGCGGGGTTGCGCCGATTCGACAGTGCCGGTGGGCACAGTCAACTGATAGAGGCTCAGCTGAACCTAGCTCCTACCCACGCGAGCGGTGATGACGTTGAATCGGTGTAGTTGATCTGAACGTTGGGGGAAATACGCGAGGGCCGAAGGCGTGGAACACGCCTTCGGCGATTCGATTCGCCGGTGCATATCGAAGGTGTTGGTGGTGACCCGCCAGGGACTCGAACCCCGAACCAGCTGATTAAGAGTCAGATGCTCTGCCATTGAGCTAGCGGGCCAAACGGTGCGCTCCAGCGGAGCGCCCCGGCCCGATAAGTATACCCAACGTCGGTGGGAGGTCGCCAGTCGCATGACCGAGCGGCGTTGTGAGAGAGGACGACCGCCCGCGGCTGGCAGCAGGCGAGTTACCGGAGTATCAACTGATTCTCAGTATTCTTCCAGATATAAGCGACGGTCAAGTTGATGATTTCCGATGTTTAGCGAATCGATTTGTTGGCACTGAAGCCCTTATCTATGATAAGAAGAAAACCGGAACCGATGTTCGCATCAGCTCCGGTTCTCAAGAACATTCGATTGGTTGCGGACTGGGAAATGCTAGTCGAGTTTCACATACAGAACGCCGTCGACGTCCCATTGCGAAACCTTCATTTTGTTGTTCGCAGCCACGCGCGAGATCGAGGACTTCAAACCGCGGACACTCTGACCTTCACTTGGCTCGATGCGCGCAACCTTGCCTTTGGTCAGCTGATTGAGAATCGCCAGCGACTCCTGCGCGGCGCGTGTCATAGCCTTCGGAGCGGCCGGAGCATCACTTTCGCTGATGATCTGAACCTTCGCCATTGATATCCCCCTCTGTTACTAATTGACAGTTCGCTAAATTCTTTTACAGCACAAGCATACATTTGGCACAGTCGACGCGCAAACCGCGACGTACCCCGGCCACTAACGGCCGGGGTACCGGGGAGTCAAGATGCGAATGTGATTGCGATTCAGTTCGATGTGGGATGCATGGTATGCCACGATTGTGATTGTTCATATGCATGGGCA
>JAEZAR010000108.1 GCA_023430425.1 Actinomycetes bacterium
CGGCCGCCCGCCGCACCGGCGCGCGCGCAGCGAGGGCGCTCGCCCTCGCGACCGCCACGGCGGCGCTGCTCGCCGCGTGCTCGGTGACCAACACGATCACGACCCAGTCGGACGACGAGGTGTCCGACGGCGTCCGCGTGGAGCTCGGGCAGGTCCGGGCCGGCAACGTGCTCGTGGTCACGTCCGCGCAGGGCGGCACGGGCACCGTGGTGGGCTTCCTCACGAACTCCGGGGCCGAGGACGTCGAGGTCGCCGTCGGCGGCGGCGACGAGTCGGCCGCCACGGTGCGGGTGCCGGCGGGCGGCACGGTCCTCCTCGGGCCGGACCACGAGGAGGTCCTCGTGGGGTCCGCCGAGCCCGGGGCCACCGCCGCGCTGACGTTCACCGTCGACGGCGGGCGTACCGCCACCGTGCCCGCGCCGGTGCTCGACGGCACCCTGCCGGACTACGCGGGCCTGGTGCCCGAGGGCGACTGACCCTCAGCCGAAGCGGCCGGAGATGTAGTCCTCGGTCGCCTTCTGGCTCGGCGTGGAGAAGATGACCCGGGTGTCGTCCATCTCGACGAGCCGCCCGGGCTCCCCCGCCTCGGTGACGTTGAAGAACGCGGTCCGGTCGCTGACCCGGGCTGCCTGCTGCATGTTGTGCGTCACGACGACGATCGTGTAGTCGTTCTTGAGATCGCCCATCAGGTCCTCGATGGCGAGGGTGGAGATCGGGTCGAGCGCGGACGCCGGCTCGTCCATCAGGAGCACCTGGGGCCGCACCGCGATGGCCCGGGCGATGCACAGGCGCTGCTGCTGACCGCCGGAGAGCGAGGAGCCGGGCCGGTCGAGCCGGTCCTTGACCTCCTTCCACAGGTTCGCCCCGCGCAGGGACCGCTCGACGAGGTCGTCGGCGTCGGACCGCGACATCCGCCGCGCGTTCAGCCGCACGCCCGCGAGGACGTTCTCGGCGATCGACATCGTCGGGAAGGGGTTGGGCCGCTGGAACACCATGCCGATCTGCCGGCGCACCGCGACCGGGTCCACCTCGCGGGCGTAGAGGTTCACGCCGTCGACGAGCACCGTCCCGTCCACCCGCGCGCCCGGGATCACCTCGTGCATCCGGTTGAGGGTGCGCAGGAACGTCGACTTGCCGCAGCCCGAGGGGCCGATGAGCGCGGTCACGGACCGGGGCTCGATGACCATCGACACGTCCGCGACCGCACGGAACGAGCCGTAGTAGACGTCGAGGTCCGTGACGTCGATGCGCTGCGCCATGGGGCGTCCCTCCGGTTGTCTCAGTGGCCCGCGGCCGGGGCGAACCGCCGCGCCACCAGGCGGGCGACGAGGTTGAGCAGGAGCACGATGACGACCAGCACGAGCGCCGCCGCCCACGCCCGGTCGAAGTTGACGGTGGCGATGCAGTCCACCTGGTCCTCGCGGCACGGGACGAGGCCCTGGCTGTACTGGCGGAAGATGTAGACCGGCAGCGTCATCATCCGGCCGTCGAACAGGTCGTAGTTGATCGAGTCGACGACGCCGAGGGTGATGAGCAGGGGCGCCGTCTCGCCGATGACGCGGGCCACGGCGAGCATGACGCCGGTGACGATCCCGCCCGCGGCGGTGCGCAGGACGACCTTGACGATCGTCCGCCACTTCGGCACCCCGAGGGCCAGGGAGGCCTCGCGCAGCTCGTTCGGCACGAGCCGCAGCATCTCCTCGGTGGAGCGGACGACCACCGGCACCATGAGGACGGACAGCGCCACGGCCCCGACGACGCCCATCCGGACGCCCGGCCCGAGCAGCAGGGCGAACAGCGCGTAGGCGAACAGGCCCGCCACGATCGAGGGGATGCCCGTCATCACGTCGACGAAGAAGGTCACCCAGCGCGCCAGGGCGCCACGCCCGTACTCCACGAGGTAGACGGCGGTCATGATGCCGATCGGCACCGAGATCGCCGCGGCGGCACCGGTGACCAGCAGCGTCCCGACGATCGCGTGGTGGATGCCGCCCGCGTCCATCCCCCCGAAGACGCCGCGCATCGAGACCGCGAGGAAGTAGGGGCTCAGCCGTTCCGCGCCCTCCGCCACCACGATCCACACGAGCGAGACGAGCGGCACCATCGCGAGCGCGAACGCCCCGGCGACGACGACCCGCATCGTGCGGTCGACGGCGTGCCGCCGGCGGTCGGGGCGGGTCAGCAGCTCGCGCGTCGTGCGCGCCCCGGGCCCGCCGGGCGCCTCGGGCCGGGCGCCGACGCCGGGCGCGCGCCGGCTCGACCGTCCGGTCGTGGTGGCCATCAGTTCGCTCCCGAGAACGCGGCGCGGCGCGCGACGACCCACCGTGCGGCCATGTTGACGAGCAGGGTGATGACGAAGAGGGCGAGGCCCGTCGCGATGAGCGCGCTCACCCCGAGCCCGCTGGCCTCGGGGAACTGGAGCGCGATGTTCGCGGCGATCGTCTGGTGCCGCCCGACCTGCAGCAGGGCGAGGCTGTACGTCAGGCCCGGCCCGAGGATCATGAGCACGGCCATCGTCTCGCCCAGCGCGCGCCCCAGGCCGAGCATCGAGGCGCTGATCACCCCCGAGCGCCCGAACGGGAGGACCGCCATCCGGACCATCTCCCACCGGGTCGCGCCGAGGGCGAGCGCCGCCTCCTCGTGCAGCCGGGGGGTGGCCAGGAACACCTCGCGCGAGACCGCCGTGACGATCGGCAGGATCATCACCGCGAGGACGACGCCGACGGTCGCCGCGACGCGCGGCGGCGTGCTGGCGGGACCGGCGAACAGCGGGATGAAGCCGAGGTTGTCCGCCAGCCAGGTCCACGGCCCCTGCAGGCGCGGTGCGAGCCAGAGCGCGCCCCACAGTCCGTACACCACGCTCGGGATGGCGGCGAGCAGGTCGACCAGGTACCCGAGCGCGTGGGCGAGCCGGCGCGGCGCGTAGTGCGAGATGAACAGGGCGATGCCGATCGACACCGGCACGGCGAGCGCCAGCGCGACCACCGCCGCGAGCACGGTGCCGAACGCGAGCGGGCCGATGTAGCCCCAGAGCGAGCCGTCGTCGGGCATCCAGCTCAGGGCGCCGAGCTCCTCGGGGCTCGCGGTGAGCGCCGGCACCGCCTCGAGCAGGAGGAAGCCGGCCACCGCTGCGAGGACGGCGAGGATGAGGACCCCGGAGCCGACCGCCAGGCCGCGGAAGAGGCCCCCCGCGCGGGCGGGCCGGCCGACCGCGCCCGCCCCGACGGGACCCGGCCCGACCGGCCCGGCGCCACCGGTCGTGGCCGTCGTCGTCGGCTCGCCGCTCATGCCGCCTCCTCGCCGCCCGCGCCGATCCGCTGGATGACGCCGAGCGCCCTCTCCCGCAGCCCGGCGGAGATCGGCGCGGCCCCCGCGGCCTGAGCGGCCGTGGCCTGGCCGGCCTCGCTCGCGACGTAGGCCAGGAAGGCGGCCGTGCGCTCGGCCGTGGCCGGGTCGTCGTAGGTCGTGCAGGCGAGGGTGTAGGAGACGAGCACGAGCGGGTAGACGCCACGCGCGGTCGTGGTGCGGTCGAGCTCGACGACGAGGCTGGCATCCCCGCGTCCCTCGACGGCCGGCGACGCGTCGACGAGGGCCGCGGCCGCCTCGGGCGAGTACGGCACGAACTGCTCGCCGACGCCGAGGGCGACGGTGCCGAGGCCACCCGCCTTGGAGGCGTCGGCGTAGCCGATCGTCCCGGAGCCGTCGGTGACGGTCTGCACGACGCCGGACGTGCCCTGCGCCGACTGCCCGCCGGTCAGCGGCCAGTTGCCGCTGGGCTCGTAGGGCCACGCCTCGGGCGCTGCGGCCGCGAGGTACTCGGTGAAGTTCTCGGTGGTGCCCGACTCGTCGGACCGGACCACCGGGGTGATGGCGAGGTCCGGCAGGTCGACCCCGGGGTTGTCGGCGGCGATCTCGGGTGCGTCCCAGCGCGTGATCGTGCGGGCGAAGACACCGGCGACGGTCGCGGCGGACATGTTCAGCTGCTCGATCCCCTCGAGGTGGAAGACGACGGCGACGGGCGAGACGTACAGCGGCAGCTCCGCGACGTCGCCGGGCGCGCAGCGCTCCCGCGCCGCGGCCAGCTCGACCTCGTCCAGCGGGGCGTCGGTACCGGCGAAGTGGATCCCCCCCTCCGCGAACTGGGTGCGCCCGCCGCCCGAGCCCACCGGGTCGTAGGAGACGGTGACGTCGGGGTGGGCGGACTGGAAGCCGGCCACCCACGCCTGCATCGCCGACTCCTGTGAGCTCGCGCCCGCCCCGTCGAGCGTCCCGCTGAGCCCCACGCCCCCGGGGACCGCCGGAGCCGCGGGCCCGTCCGTGGGCGGACCACCCGGGCGCCACGGGTGGTTGATCGGGTCGTCGGAGCCGCACGCGGTCAGCCCGACCGAGGCCGTCAGGGCGAGCGCGAGGCCGAGCGCCGTCCGGCGTCCTGCCACTGTCCTCCGATCGCGGGTCCCCCGGGGCGCACGCCCCTGGGCCCAGGGTAGGAAGGCCCGGAACGCGGCGCCCGACGGCGGGTGAACGCCGGGTGAACGGGGAGCGAACAGTCGGGGGGGGGCGGGGGGGGGGCGGCCCCCCCCCCCCCCCCCCCCCGGGCCGGGGTGG
>JAEZAR010000113.1 GCA_023430425.1 Actinomycetes bacterium
GCCGGGCACCGCGCAGCCGCTCGTGCCGGACGAGCGTCGGGACCAGCATCGCGCCGGTCGCGACCGCGAGCGCCGCCGGACCGGCGGCGACCCGCGCGCGCTCGCCGAACACACGCACCTCGACCCCGCCGGCGGACAGGTCGCGGTCGGCGAGCAGCGGGATGAGGACGTTCCCACGCTGGACGACCCGGACGAGCTGGCGGAAGACGTCGGTGCCCCTGTCGAGCGGGATCACGGTCAGGTTCAGCGCCGCGCGCATCCGCACGAAGGCGTCGAACACCTCGGGGGGGTCCAGCCGCTCCGCCACGGTCGTCGCCGGGGCGAGGTGCACGGTCGCCCACGCCCCCGCCAGGTCCCAGTTCCCCTGGTGGCCCAGGGCCAGGACCACCGGCCGGCCCTGGCCGCACTCCGCCATCGGCGCCTCGGTCCCGAGGGCGCGCACGCGCGCGTCGATCTGCTCGGGCGTGAGCCGCGGGAGGACGAACGCCTCGGCGAAGTACCGCAGGTAGGAGGCCATCCCCGCCCGGCTCAGCCGGCGGACCTGCCACGGCGTGGCGTCGGGCCGCACGCGGCGCAGGTTCGCCTCGAGCTGGCGGACCCCGCCGGTCCGCGCCAGCCAGACGGCGTCGGCGGCCACGCGCATGATCGCGCGCGAGAGCGGCTCCGGGGCCCGGGAGAAGAAGCGGAACGCCAGGAGGGCCGGGCTCGGTCGCCGGGCCGGGCGCGTGCTCACGACGCGCTCACGGACGGGCCCGCCTGCCGCACCTGGCGGTGGACCACGACCATCCGCTGGACGACCGTGACCGCGCTGGCCACGGCGAGCACGCCCAGGACCACCGTGAGGACCCGCGGGTGGACCCCGAGGCCGACGAGCCCGGCGGCGGTGAGCGCGACGGTGAGCCGGTCGCCCCGCTCGGCGATGCCGACGTCGGCGCGCATGCCGAGGCCCTCCGCACGGGCCCGGGCGTAGGGCACCACCGAGCCGAGGACGAGGCACGCGAGGCCGAGGCCTGCGCCGAGGGGGTCCTCGCCCCGCCCGGCCAGGTAGACGACGAGGCCGGCGAAGATGGCGCCGTCGGCGACCCGGTCGAGGGTGGAGTCGAGGAAGGCCCCCCACGGGCCGACGCGGCCGGACAGGCGGGCCATCAGCCCGTCGACCGCATCACTCATCGCGAAGAACCAGCACACCATGGTCCCGGCGAACAGGTAGCCCTGGGGGAACAGGACGAGGGCCGCGACGACGACGCCCAGGGTGCCGGCCATGGTGACCGCGTCCGGTGAGACCCCCCAGCGCAGGAGCGTGCGCGCCAGAGGGGTGAAGAGCCTGCCGACGCCGGCCCGCAGCCTGCTGATCATCCGGCGTCACCCCCGGGCGCGGCCGGCCAGGCGGCGGCGAGCCGCTCGCGCGTGTCCGCGAGGAGCTCCGGGAGCGTCTTGGTGCGGCCGACGACGGGCAGGAAGTTGGCGTCGCCGGACCACCGCGGCACGACGTGCTGGTGCAGGTGCGCGGCGATCCCGGCGCCCGCGGCGCTCCCCTGGTTCACGCCGAGGTTGAAGCCCTGGGCGCGGTAGACGCGGCGCAGCACGCGCATCGCCTCCTGCGTCGTGCCCGCGAGCTCCGTGGTCTCCTCGTCCGTGAGGTCCGTGTAGTCGGCCACGTGCCGGTAGGGCAGCACCATGAGGTGGCCCGAGTTGTACGGGTAGAGGTTCAGGAGCGCGAACACGCGCGTCCCGCGCCGGACGACGAGGTGGGCCGCGTCGTCGTCGGCGGCCGCAGCCCGGCAGAACGGGCAGGCGTCGGGGCCGTCGCCGGCGGGCTTGTTCTCCCCGCCCAGGTAGACCGCGCGGTGCGGGGTCCACAGGCGCTCGAGGCCGTCCGGGTCGCCCGCGAGCGCACCGGGAGGTTCGAGGACGGGCCCCTCGTCGGGCACGGTCACACCTGCGCCCGCGAGCGGACGGCCTCGACCACCCGCGCCACCGCCTCGTCGACCGGGACGCCGTTGTCCTGACGCCCGTCGCGGTAGCGGAACGAGACGGCCCCGGCCGCGGCGTCCTCGCCGCCGGCGATGAGCACGAACGGCACCTTCTGGGTCGCCGCGTTGCGGATCTTCTTGCCGAAGCGGTCGTCCGACAGGTCGAGCTCCGCACGGACGCCCTGCGCCCGCAGCCGCGCGACGACGTCGGCGAGGTGGTCGTTGAACGGCTCCGCGACGGGCACGGCGAGGACCTGGACGGGCGCCAGCCACGCGGGGAAGGCACCGGCGTAGTGCTCCACGAGGATCGCGAAGAACCGCTCGATGGAACCGAACAGCGCGCGGTGGATCATCACCGGCCGCTGCCGCGTGCCGTCCGCAGCCGTGTACTCGAGCTCGAACCGCTCCGGGAGGAAGAAGTCGAGCTGGATGGTCGACAGCTGCCAGGTGCGGCCGATCGCGTCCTTCGCCTGGACGGAGATCTTCGGGCCGTAGAACGCCGCGCCGCCCGGGTCGTCCACCAGGTCCAGCCCCGACCCCGTGGCGACCTCGCGCAGCACCTGCGTGGCCTCGTCCCACGTCGCGTCGTCCCCGATGGACTTGTCGGGGTTCTTCGTCGAGAGCTCGAGGTAGAAGTCCGCCAGCCCGTAGTCCGCCAGCAGGTCCAGCACGAACTGCAGGAGCGTGGCCAGCTCCGCGCGCATCTGCTCCCGCGTGCAGTAGATGTGCGCGTCGTCCTGCGTGAAGCCGCGCGCCCTCGTCATGCCGTGGACGACGCCGGACTTCTCGTAGCGGTAGACGGTGCCGAACTCGAAGAGCCGCAGCGGGAGCTCCCGGTACGAGCGCCCGCGCGACGCGAACACGAGGTTGTGCATCGGGCAGTTCATCGGCTTGAGGTAGTAGTCCTGCCCCTGCCGGCGCACGACGCCGTCCGGGTCGCGCTCCTCGTCCAGCTGCATGGGCGGGTACATGCCGTCCGCGTACCAGTCGAGGTGGCCCGAGATCTCGAACAACCTTGCCTTGGTGATGTGCGGGCTGTTGACGAAGGAGTAGCCCGCCTCGACGTGGCGGCGCCGCGAGTAGTCCTCCATCTCCATCCGGACGATCCCGCCCCGAGGGTGGAAGACGGCCAGGCCGGACCCGATCTCGTCGGGGAAGGAGAACAGGTCCAGCTCGTTGCCCAGGCGCCGGTGGTCGCGGCGCTCGGCCTCGGCCAGCCGGTCGAGGTGGGCCGTGAGCTCGTCCTTCGTCGGCCAGGCGGTGCCGTAGACGCGCTGGAGCTGGGGGTTCTTCTCCGACCCGCGCCAGTAGGCCGCCGCCGAGCGCATGAGCCGGAAGCCGTTCCCGATGAGCCGGGTGCTCGGCAGGTGCGGGCCACGGCAAAGGTCCTGCCAGACGACCTGCTCGGACTCGCGGCCGGCACCGCGGACGTTCTGGTAGACGCTCAGCCCACCGAGGCCGACCTCGACGCCTGCGCCGTCGTCGTCCGCCCCGGGCGTCCCCTTGAGGCCGATGAGCTCGAGCTTGTAGGGCTCGTCCGCCAGGACCGTGCGCGCCTCGTCCTCCGACAGGTCCCACCGCCGGAAGGTCTGGCCCTCCTTGACGATGCGGGCCATCACCTTCTCCAGGGCGCGCAGGTCCTCGGGGGTGAAGGGGGTCTCGACGTCGAAGTCGTAGTAGAAGCCGTCGGTGATCGGCGGGCCGATCCCCAGGCGCGCGGCGGGGTGGAGCTCCTGGACCGCCTGCGCCAGCACGTGCGCGGTCGAGTGGCGCAGCACGGCGAGCCCGTCCGGGGAGCCGATGGTCACCGCCTCGACCACGGCCCCGTCGGGCAGGGGCGCCGCGAGGTCGCGGAGCTCGCCGTCGACCCGCACCACCACGACGTCGCGCCGGTCGCCGAAGAGGTCGGCGCCGGTGGTCCCCGCGGCCGCCGACCGTGGGTCGCCGTCGACGGTCAGGCTGATCTGGGGCACGGGAACCTCTCCGGGTCGGTGGGTCGGCGCCTCGATGCTAGCGACCTCCGGCAGGCCGACGGCCGGACCACGATGTGGGACGGGTGATCCGAACGTCACGCTTTCGGGCGTTCCTGGGGCCAAAGTCCGCCCGTTTGGCGTATCACGGCGGCGGCAGGGGGTGGGCGATACTGGGTTCGAACCAGTGACCTCCTCGGTGTGAACGAGGCGCTCTACCACTGAGCCAATCGCCCGTGCGGCGAGCCGGGCTCGCTGCGACGTGGACGATGCTAGCGAATCCACAGGGCGGTCGGCGAACCTGGCGGGGCACGGTCCGGGGCGGGATGATCAGGCAGGGCTTGTGGAGAGGGTGGGGCGATGGCGGGTTCCGTGCCTGACGTGCGCGAGGTCGTCGCGATGCACCTCGTGCTCTCCGACGCCAGCGTCCTGCCGATCCGGGCGGAGCTGACCTTCGAGTGCGCCGACCCGTACACCGTCCGCATCGACTTCACGGGGACGCACTCCAGCTGCACGTGGCTGATCGGCCGCGAGCTCCTCGCCCAGGGCGTGCTCGCCGACCCCAGCGCTCCGGCCGGCACCGGCGACGTGCGCATCTGGCGTGACGAGGACCCGGCGTTCCTGCTCATGGCGCTGAGCGGCGTGGAGGGCGACGCCCTGCTCGCCGGTCCGGCCGAGCCGTTCGCGCGCTTCATCTCCGCGACGACGGCGCTGGTGCCGTTCGGCTCCGAGAGCAGCCGGATGGAGGACGAGATCTCCCGGCTCATCGTCAGCCTGCTGGACGCCTGACCGGTCGCTGACCGGGCGCTCACCGATCGCTGACGGTCCGTGACCGTCGCGAAGCCCCGCGGCGGCGCCCGGTGCTCTGCCCAGGCCGCGCCCGACGACGTGCGCGGCCTGTCACCCACTCAGGGGTCGAGGTCGCGCGCCTCCCGCTCCGCGTAGAGCTCGCGCACCCGCGCCAGGAGCGGGCCGCTGCCCACCGGCACGCCGTCCAGGGCGACGACCGGGGCCACCGTGCGCACCGACCCGGTCAGGCCCAGCGCCGCCCGGCCCGCGGTGACCTCGTCGAGCACCGTGAAGGCCAGCTCCCCCGCCGCGGCCTCGCGGACCGGCAGGCCCGCGTCGGCCGCCCACTCCAGGACGAGGTCGCGGGTGATCCCGCCCAGGCACCCGCTGCTCAGCGGCGGCGTGAGCACCTCGCCACCGAGCTCGACGAAGACGTTCGTGGCGGTGCCCTCGCACAGCTGCCCCACCGTGTTGGCGAGGAGCGCCTCGTCCGCCCCGCGCGCCTGCGCCCACGCGAGGGCCACCGCGTTCTCGGCGTACGACGTGGTCTTGAGACCGGCCACGGGCGAGCGCTCGTTGCGCACCCAGGGCGCGCGGACGGCGCGGACGGTCTCCGCCGGGCTCGCGGGGCCGGCCATCACGAGCACCGTCTGAGGGCTCCCGAGCCGTCCGGAGCCGAGCGGACCGATGCCGGCGGTGACGGTGATCCTCACCCGGCCCAGTCCCGACCCCGCGCCGAGCACGGCCGCGACGCCCGCGCGGATCAGGTCCTCGTCGGGCGCGGCCAGGCCGATCCCCTCGGCGGACCGACGCAGGCGCCGCAGGTGCCGGGTGAGGGCGTAGGCGTGCCCGCGCACGACGCCGCACGTCTCGAAGACGCCGTCGCCCACGGTGAGACCGTGGTCGAGCGGGCTCAGCAGCGGCGCCGCGGGGTCGCGCAGCCGCCCGTCCGCCCACACCACCACGCCGTCGGTGCCACCGCTCATGCCGATCTCTCCTCCTGGCGGACCGGGGCCGCCTCGGGCCGCCCGGTCGTCGACGCGAGCGCGACCAGGCGCGCCGCCTTGAGCTCCGTCTCGGCCCACTCCCGGGCCGGGTCGCTGTCCGCCGTGATGCCCGCACCCGTGCCGAAGCGCAGCGTCCCGCCCTGCTCCGGGGTCCACCAGAACGAGCGGATCGCCACGGCGAGCTCGGCGCGCCCGGCGTCGCCGTCCACCCAGCCGAACGCGCCGCAGTACGGCCCCCGCGGCACCGGCTCGAGGTCGGCGATCGCCTGCAGCGCCGTGTGCTTGGGCGCACCGGACACCGACGCCGGCGGGAACGTCGCCGCGAGCAGGGCGCCCCACGTCGTGCCGGGCCGCATCGTGCCGGCAACGGTGCTGACCAGGTGCGCGAGACCGGGGTGCCGCTGCACCTCGAGCAGCGAGGTGACCTCGACGGTGGCAGGCAGGCAGACGCGCTGCAGGTCGTTGCGGACCATGTCCGTGATCATGACGTTCTCCGCGCGGTCCTTACCGGTCAGCCCGGCCGGCGTCGGCGCCGTGCCCTTGATCGGGCTGGACGCGACGCGCCCGGCCGCCACGGTGACGTAGCGCTCGGGCGAGGCGCTCACCACCCACGCGGGCGGGAGCGCGCCGCCGGCGGGGACGTGCAGGCCGCCGCCGAACGGGGCCGGGTGGACTGCGT
>JAEZAR010000134.1 GCA_023430425.1 Actinomycetes bacterium
GATCTCTCTCGACTGCTACGACGAACCCGGACATGAGCTTGCGCGATTCGAGATTCAGATCGAGCCGTTGCAGATTTGCCTCGCGGCGATTGACCTCCGTTGGCGTTTCGTCGTTGATGCGGGGATCGTCGAAGTAGGCCACCTCGGTCACGATGTTGAAGGTGCCGTACGGTCTGGAATAGTCGAAGCTCGACGTCCCCCCGAGCTCCGATGCAGGATCGCCGCCGTTCGCCTCGATGTGATCGTAGATGGCCGAGGTTTCCAGCATTGGGAAAACGGCCGGCGCCAGTGGCTCCGCCCAGGGGACTTCGGCTTCGCCGAGATGCAGGGGTAAGTCCTCCCAGGCGGGGATCTGATGAAACAGTTCGAAGAGCGTCTCATCGCCGCCCGAAACGTAGTAGTAGACCCCACTGAAACCGGCGTTATGCAACGAAGCCATCAGCTCCGGCTTCAGCTCGTCGATGACGCGCATCAGCATCTCGGTCTCGGGCAGAGTCTTGTCGAAATAGAGCTTCTTATAGGAAATAGGGAAGGTCCACTCCACTTGCTCGAATCCTGCGGGCCGGTAGAAATGCCGCGCGTAGTTCGCGGGAGTGAATGGTCCTTTGAACCAGCCTTCGTTCAGGCGGGTGCCGTCCGGATCGACCGTGGGAATGAAATGCCAGGTGTAGTCGTATGCCGCGCGCAGCTCGGCATCCTGGCAAAGCTGCTCGGAGAAGTAGTGGATCAGCATGCCGCCGATCGGCTCGTTCGGATGCGGGCAGCCGAAGAGCAGCGCGTGCTTGCTGCCGGAGCCGACCGAGAGCATGCGGATCGGCTCACCGAGGGTGGAGGTTCCTACCCGTTTCAGGGTGGTGAGCTCTGGATAGGTCTCGGCCAGCCGGTCCAGCCCGGCGTGCATCTCATCGACCGTCAGAAAGTGGTCGTAGTCGGGTATCTGAGCCAGATACTGGCGAAGATCCATCGGGTACTCCAGAACAATCGGGTTGGGTTGCCATGGTATCGGTGGATTGAAGATGGTACACGGGTCGGGATGCGCTCGATGAGGCCTGCGCGGTGGCCGGTCCAGTCTTCGATGGAGGCGCGCTCCGGCAGGCGAACGTCGAATTCCGTGCTGGTCAAGGTATCAGCCGTACCAGGGCCCCCATCCTACGCAATGATCCTGGCCGTCGATATACTGCTGCTCTCTCCTCGTATCGATCTGCGGTGAGTGCAGCGATGCGCGGACGGCGCTTCGTCCTTGCTGCTCTTGCAATCACGCACGTTCGACCTGCCCCGGCTTCGCGGGTGTGGGATGTTCGACCTGACGTGACAGTACGAAAAGGAACCCGACCATGACTGAGCATGCCGTGGACCCCAAGGAGTCGTTGCCCGTTCTCCCCATCGTCCTCATCGTCGATGCCGATCGCGACGCGCGCATCGCGATGGAATCGTCCCTGCGGCGACGCTTCGGACTGGATTACCGGGTGCAGGCGGTCGAATCTGCCGAGGCCGGTCATGCTGCGCTGGAGGAGTTTGCGCGGGCGGGTGAACCGGTCGCCCTGATCGCGGCCGATCTTCGCTTGCCCGGAACCGACGGTGTCGAGTTTCTCGGGCAGGCGCATCTGTTGCATCCGGGAGCCCGCCGCATGCTGCTGATGCCAATGGACCGCCGCGGTACGCGGATACCGCTCGAAAACATGGAGCCGATTCAGATCGCAACCGCATTGGGACGGATCGATTCCTGGGTATTGAAGGGCGTGGATTCGGCGGAGGAGCTGATCTATCCGCACGTGCAGGAAGCGCTCACGGCCTGGACCAAAGCCAACCGTCCGCGTCATGAGGTGATGCGGGTCGTCGGAGAACAATGGGATCAGCACAGCCACGACCTGCGCGATTCCCTTTCGCGCAATACGGTGCCGTTTGGCTTTTATCCCGTGGATTCCGAACTCGGGCAGCGGATGATCCAGGACTACGGCGTCGATCGGGAACGCTTGCCGGCGGTGATCCTGCACAGCGGGGCCGTCCTGCACCAGCCGACCGAAGCCGACGTTGCAACCGCGCTCGGCGTGCGCACGCGGCCCAGCGACGAGACGTTCGATCTGGCCATTCTCGGTTCGGGTCCAGCGGGGCTCTCCGCCGCGGTGTACGGTGCGTCCGAAGGGCTACGTACCCTTGTCATCGAGTGCGAATCGATTGGCGGACAGGCCGGCACAAGCTCGATGATCCGCAACTACCTCGGGTTTCCGCACGGCGTCAGCGGCGGCGAGCTCGCCTTTCGCGCCTGGGAGCAAACATTGCTCTTTGGCACCCAGTTCGTCTTTACGCAACCAGCCACCGGGCTGTCCAGGCGTGGACCGAACAATGTCATCACCTTTTCCGATAGGAGCGAGGCCAGCGCCCGGGCGGTCATCATCGCCGTCGGGGTGGACTACCGCCGCCTCGGAATCCCGGCGCTGGAGAGCCTCAACGGTGTGGGCGTTTTCTACGGAGCGGCGGGTGTGGAAGCGCCCGCCCTGGTGGGCGAGGAGGTCTATGTCGTCGGCGGGGCGAACTCCGCCGGCCAAGCGGCCTTGCATCTATCCAGGTTCGCTGCCCGGGTGACCTTGCTGGTGCGTGGTGAGTCACTCACCGCCAGCATGTCTGACTATCTGATCCAGCAAATCGAGGCGACCCCGAATATCGTTGTGCGCGTGCGCACCGAAGTGGTCGACGGCCGTGGCGCCTCGCGGCTCGAGTCCCTTGTGCTCCAGAACGCCGAGACGGACCAGCAGGAAGAAGTCGCGGCTGCCGCCGTGTTCATCATGATCGGCGCCGAACCGCGCACGACCTGGCTCCCGGCCGAGCTTCGTCGCGACGACCGTGGATTCATCCTGACGGACCGCGATGTGACCGCCGATTGGCCGGTGAGCGACCGGCCGCCGCTGCCGTTCGAGACGAGTATGCCGGGTGTGTTCGCAG
>JAEZAR010000135.1 GCA_023430425.1 Actinomycetes bacterium
ACGTGTGCGGGCCGACGTCGTTCGTCGAGGCGATGACGGGGATGCTCCTCGTCCTCGGGCACGAGGCGTCCGCGATCCGGGCCGAGCGCTTCGGCCCGTCGACGGACTGAGCAGGGCTTCCGGGCGCCCCCGCGCCCTCGGCGTCGTGGTGGCCGCGTCGCGGCAGGAGGTGCAGGACGGCGACCACGACGGCGCCCACGAGCACGCCGACGAGCGCGGAGGCCAGCGTGTTGACGAGCCACGCGAGGAAGCCGCCGACGCCGGCCACCCCGGCCACCGCCTCCTCCAGGTGGTGCACCAGCTCGTACGGGGCGTGCCACCCCAGCTCGTCGACGCCGACGAGGAGGATGTGCCCGCCGACCCAGAGCATGGCCACGATCCCGACGGTCGAGAGCACCGCGAGCACCTTGGGCATCGCCCGGACCATGAGCCGGCCGGTCGCGGCGACGGCACCGGAGCGCCGCTCGGCCAGGTGCAGGCCGACGTCGTCCGCCTTGACGATGAGCGCCACCACGCCGTACACGAGCAGGGTGATCCCGACCGCGACCACGGCCAGGATCACCGCGCGGGACACGAGCGGCTCGTCGGCCACCTCGTTGAGCGCGATGACCATGATCTCGGCGGACAGGATGAAGTCCGTGCGGATGGCCCCCGCGACCATGGTCCGCTCCGTGTCCGGTCCGACGGCGGCGGCCGGCACCGTCCGCTTCTGCTGGTGGTGGCCCGTCAGCGCCTCGTACAGCTTCTCGGCGCCCTCGAAGGCGAGGTACGTGCCGCCCAGCATGAGGATCGGCGTGAGCAGCCACGGGAGGAGCTCGCTGAGCAGCAGCGCCGCGGGCAGGATGATGAGGAGCTTGTTGCGCAGCGACCCGAGGGCGATGCGCCGGATGATCGGCAGCTCCCGGTCGGGCCTGAAGCCGTGGACGTAGCGCGGCGTCACCGCCGTGTCGTCGATGACGACGCCCGCCGCCTTCGCGCTCGCCCGCCCGGCGGCGGCGCCGACGTCGTCGATCGAGGCCGCCGCGAGCTTGGCGAGCGCCGCGATGTCGTCCAGGAGCGCCGCGAGGCCGCCGGCCATCCGATCTCCGTCCCGCCCCGCCGGGGGCAGCGTCACCGGGCACGTCCCGCGCCCGCCACCCGGCAAGGGTAGGGCCGGCGCGCACGGACCGCGCACGGGTGCGGCTCGGATGCCGCACGGCACGCGGACGGCCACACTCGGCGTATGGGCACCGGCACCGCGGGCGGACCACCGGCCGCGTGGGTCCTCCACGTCGACCTCGACCAGTTCGTCGCGGCCGTGGAGCTGCTGCGCCGCCCCGAGCTCGTCGGGCGGCCGGTCGTCGTCGGCGGGCGGGGCGATCCCACCGAACGCGGCGTCGTGTCGACGGCGTCCTACGAGGCCCGTGCCCTCGGCGTCCGGTCGGGGATGCCCCTGCGCACCGCGGCGCGCCGCGCGCCGGACGCGGTCTTCCTGCCCGTCGACGCACCCGTCTACGAGGCGGCCTCCGCGGAGGTCATGGCTGCTCTGCGCACGCTCGGCGCGGTCGTCGAGGTGCTCGGGTGGGACGAGGCCTTCCTCGGAGCGACCACCGACGACCCCGAGGCGCTCGGGAGGCGCGCGCAGGAGGCCGTCCTCGCGGCGACCGGGCTGCACTGCTCGGTCGGCGTCGGGGACACGAAGGTGCGCGCGAAGATCGCCACGGGGTTCGCCAAGCCGGCCGGGGTGTTCCGGCTGACCGAGGCGACGTGGTTCGACGTCATGGGCGCGCGCCCGGTCGTGGACCTGTGGGGCGTGGGCGGCAAGGTGTCGCGCCGGCTCGCCGCACTGGGGGTGGCGACCGTCCGCGACCTCGCGCAGGCCCCGGTCGACGCCCTCGTCGCCGAGTTCGGGCCCCGGATGGGCGTGTGGTACCACGACCTCGGGCACGGCAGGTCGTCCGCGCGGGTGGACGACACCCCGTGGGTGCCCCGCGGTCACAGCCGCGAGACGACGTTCCAGCAGGACCTCACCGCACCCGACCAGGTGCGCGCCGCGATCGCGGACCTGGCCCGCGAGGTGGTCCGCGACGTGGGGGCCGACGGCCGGCATGTCGTGCGCGTGGGGCTCAAGGTCAGGTACGCGCCGTTCCGCACGCGGACGACGGCCCGCCGCCTGCCGGCGCCGACGCGCGACGGGCAGGCCGTGGTCGCGGCCGTGCTCGAGCTGGCCGAGCAGGTCGAGGACCGGCCGGTGCGCCTGGTCGGCGTCCGCGCCGAGATGGCGGCGCCGGAGGGCGCGGACCCCGGCGACCGCACACCGGTCCGCGGGCGTCTCTGAGCTGTGCCGTCCAGCCGTGCCGTCCAGCCGTGCCGCGGCTCGGACGCCCCGCGTTCAGCCGTGCCGCGGCTTGGACGCCCCCTGGCCGTCGTCGGGCAGCTCGGAGTGCGAGGCGTCGCTCACCGACAGCGGCTCGGTCCCACCGCTCGGGACGTGCTGGAGCCGCACCTCGAACATCGCCTCGACGACGGCGATGACGCGGTCGAGCTTGTCGTCGGAGCTGATCGTGACCTTCATGGTGACGCCTTCCTGGGGGCGGGAACGGGGCCGCCCGCCGGGCAGCGGGAGGTGGGGTGCCGCCAGGCTAGGGCCGCGCCGGTCGGTCGGCCACGGCGACACCCCTCCCGCCGCGCTGCGCGGTCGTGTTGAATCGCTCGCACCAGCACCGACGCTGCCCCCTCGTCCCCCCGGCCCCCGGGCCGACGGCCGGGACCCCGGACCGGAGCCGCCATGACCGCCCCCAGCAGCGAGCTGCCGACGGGCACCGTCACGCTCCTGTTCACCGACGTCGAGGGCTCCACGCGCCTGCTCGCCCGGCTCGGGGCGCGGTACGCCGAGGTGGTCTCGACCCAGCGGCGGGTGCTGCGGGAGGCGATCGCCCGGTGGGGCGGTCACGAGCTCGGCACCGAAGGCGACAGCTTCTTCGTGGTGTTCCGCTCCGCCCGGGACGCCCTGGCCGCGACGCGCGACGCCCAGCTCGGCCTCGCCCGCGCCGACTGGCCCGACGGCGAGGCGGTGCGCGTCCGGATGGGCCTGCACACCGGCGAGCCCACGCGCCACGAGGACGGGTACGTCGGCATGGACGTGCACCTGGCCGCTCGGGTGGCAGCCTGCGCCCACGGCGGGCAGGTGGTCCTCACCCAGGCGACGCACGCCCTCGTGGCCGGGGGTCAGGTACCCGGCGTGCGGTTCCGCGACCTCGGCCGCCACCGGCTGAAGGACCTCGCCGAGCCCGAGCAGCTGCACCAGGCGTGCGTCGACGGCCTGGCGACGACGTTCCCGCGCCTGAAGAGCCTCGGCTCCCCCTCGACGCTGCCCGTGCCGCCGACGTCGCTGGTCGGGCGGGCCGCCGAGCTCGCGGTGCTCGCGGGGCTGCTCACGCGCCCGGACGTCCGGCTGGTGACGCTCACCGGGCCGGGTGGCACCGGCAAGACGCGGCTGGCGCTCGCCGCCGCGGCCGCGGTCGACGAGGACCACCGCGACGGCGTCTACTTCGTCCCGCTCGCGGAGGCCCGGACGGCCGACGTCATGTGGACGACGGTCGCCGACGCGCTGGGCGTCACGGGCGAGGCGAAGGCGCCACCGGCGTTCCTCGAGCACCTCGCCGAGCGCGAGCTCCTGCTCGTCCTGGACAACCTCGAGCAGCTGCCGGACGCCCCGTGGGTGGTGCGCGCGATGCTCGACGCCGGCCCGGGGGTCCGGGTCCTCGCGACGTCACGGCGGCCGCTCCACCTGGCGGCCGAGCAGGAGCTGCCCGTGGCCCCGCTGCCGACGACGCCGGGCCCGGTCGACGGTGCGGGTGGGGACGGACCGCACCCCGCCCCCGCCGGCGACCCGGACGCCGTGCGCCTCTTCGTCGAGCGTGCGCGCCTCGTCCGGCCGGGCTTCGCGCTGACCGACGACAACCGCGCGGACGTCGCGGAGATCTGTCGGCGACTCGACGGGCTCCCCCTGGCGATCGAGCTCGTCGCCGCCCGCACGCGGCTGCTCGGCCCCGCGGCGCTGCGGGCGCGGCTCGACGGCAGCCTCGACCCGCCGGGCGCGCCCGGCGGGGTGC
>JAEZAR010000137.1 GCA_023430425.1 Actinomycetes bacterium
TCACCCCGCCGGCCGGCGTCGAGGTGCACAACCCCGACCTGCACATCGCCACCCTGAACGGCAAGGGCAAGCTCGAGATCGAGCTCACCGTCGAGCGCGGCCGCGGCTACGTCTCCGCCCAGCAGAACAAGGCGTACGACGCCGAGATCGGCCGCATCCCGGTCGACTCGATCTACTCGCCGGTGCTCAAGGTGACGTACAAGGTCGAGGCGACCCGCGTCGAGCAGCGCACGGACTTCGACAAGCTCATCGTCGACGTCGAGACGAAGTCGGCGATCGCCCCGCGCGACGCCCTGGCGTCGGCCGGCAAGACGCTCGTGGAGCTCTTCGGGCTCGCCCGCGAGCTCAACGTCGAGGCCGAGGGCATCGAGATCGGTCCCTCGCCGACGGACGCCGCGCTGGCGGCCGACCTGGCGCTGCCGATCGAGGAGCTCCAGCTGACGATCCGGTCCTACAACTGCCTCAAGCGCGAGGGGATCCACACGGTGGGCGAGCTCGTCGCCCGCAGCGAGGCGGACCTGCTGGACATCCGCAACTTCGGTGCGAAGTCGATCACCGAGGTCAAGGAGAAGCTGGCGGGCCTGGGGCTGAACCTCAAGGACAGCCCGCTCGACTTCGACGCGGGCGCCTACTACGACGACGCGGACTACGGCTCCGACGAGCTGTCCTGAGCCACTGGCCGGCCGTCGCGGCCGGCTCCCGACCTGCACGAGGAGTAACAGATGCCCACCCCCACCAAGGGTCCGCGGCTCGGCGGCGGCCCGGCGCACGAGCGGCGCATGCTCGCCAACCTGGCGACGAGCCTGTTCGAGCACCGGCGGATCACGACCACGGAGACCAGGGCGAAGCGGCTGCGGCCGCTGGCCGAGCGGCTCATCACGTTCGCCAAGCGCGGTGACCTGCACGCGCGGCGGCGGGTCCTCACCGTCGTCCGGGACAAGAGCGTCGTGCACGAGCTCTTCACCGAGATCGCGCCGATGATGGCCGAGCGCAACGGCGGCTACACCCGCATCACGAAGATCGGGCCCCGCAAGGGCGACAACGCCCCCATGGCCGTGATCGAGCTGGTGCAGGAGCCCGTCAGCGCGAAGCAGGCCACGGTCCGCGAGGCCGAGCGCGCGACGAGGCGCGGCGCCACGAAGTCCGAGTCCGCCCCGGCGCGGGGCGCCCGCAAGGACGCGCCCAAGGAGGAGCCGACGACGGCCGCCGCGCCTGCGGAGAGCGCCGACGACGACGACGCCGCCGACGCCACCCGGCCGTACGGCGAGGGCTCCTACGCCGGCGACGACGTCCCCGAGGGCTTCACTGTCAAGGGGAACGAGAACTCGAAGAAGTACCACGTCGAGGGCTCGCAGTGGTACGACCAGACGGTCGCCGAGGTCTGGTTCGCCAGCGCCGAGGCCGCCGAGGCGGCCGGCTTCGAGCCGGCCGGCGGCCCCGACGCGCAGGTCGAGGCCGACGAGGCCGACGAGTCCTGAGCACGAGCGCCGCGAGCGGCCCGGTCGGACCCCCGACCGGGCCGTTCGCGTCCCGGGGGGCACCGGCGAGGGGGCCGGTTAGCCTGGCGTGATGGACGGCGTGCCGGTGGTGCTGCTCCACGGGGCGCGCGTGTCGCGGACGATGTGGCGACCGCAGCTGGCCGCCCTGCGCCGGGCGGGCCGCGACGCCGTCGCGATCGACCTCCCCGGGCACGGCGCCCGGCTGGGCGAGCGGTTCACCCTCGAGGCGTCCGTGGACGCGGCCGGCGAGGCGGTGGAGCGCGTCGGCGGGCGTGCCGTCGTCGTCGGGATGTCGCTGGGCGGCTACGTGGGCATCGCGCACGCGGCGCGCCACCCGGAGCAGGTCGCGGGGCTCGTCGCCGCGGGGTGCAGCAGCGTGCCCCGACAACCCGCCTCGGCGCTGTGGTTGCTGGCCGTGCGCGCGTTCTTCGCCCGGCTCCCCGACCGTGGGGCATGGCTCAACCAGCGGCTCGTGGACGCGGCGCTGCCCCCCGACGGCGCGGCGGCCGCCGCCGAGGGCGGGTTCGCGCTCGAGGTGATGACCGACCTCCTCACGGCGATGCGCGGGGCCGACCCGCTCGCCGACCTCGCCCGGACGTCGTGCCCGGTGTGGTTCGTCAACGGCCAGTGGGACCACTTCCGGTTCCAGGAGCGCCGGTTCCTCGCGGCGACCCCCGAGGCGCGGCTCGTCGTCGTGCGCGGGGCCACCCACCTCGCGAGCCTCGTACGCCCCGTCGCGTTCGCGCGGGTGCTGCTCGAGGTCCTCGACGAGGTGGACGCCCGTGAGGCTGCGCGGGAGGCGGCGCCCGGCCCACCCCCTCCGCCGCGGGGGACGGCGACCGCCTCAGCCGGCCGTCCGGCGTAGCTCCCAGGCGCGCACGCCGCCGGCGAGCGCGGCCGAGTCGGGCACCACCACGACGTCGTCGCCCATCGCGGCGAGCGCGCGCGGGGTGATCCGGCGGGCGTTCCCGCCGCCGAGGTACACGCGGTCCCATCGGAAGACCGGGCGCAGGCCCTCGACCGCCTCCCGGACGCGGCGCGACCACATGCCGTCGCCCAGCACGCGCCGGGCGTGGGCGCCGAGCCAGTCGTCGTACGTCGTGCCCCTCCGCACGGGGGCGTGGGAGAGCTCCAGATGGGGAGCCAGCGCACCGCCGTCGAACAGCGCCGACCCCAGGCCCGTGCCGAGGGTGAGCACGAGCTCCAGGCCCGTGCCCGCCACCACGCCCGCGCCGTGCACCTCCGCGTCGTTGAGGACCAGCGTCGGGTAGCCGAGCGCGGCGGTGAGCAGCGCCGCGACGTCCCGGTCCGCCCACGCCTCGACGAGGTCGGCCCGCACCGGGGTCCGGGGCCCACCGCCCGTGACGTAGTGCGGCGTCGCCACGACCACGCCGTGCCGGATCATCCCCGGCATCCCCACCGTGGCACGGTCGGCCGTCGGCAGGTCCCCCGCGAGCGCGGCGAGCGTGGCCGCGAGGCGCTCCGGCGGGAGCGGGTACGGCGTGGGCACCCGCACCGGTTGGGCGTGCATCGTGCCCGCGGCGTCCAGCACCGTCGCACGGATGCTCCCGCCGCCGCAGTCGACGGTGAGCGTCCGCACGTCGGCGGAGGAGGCGGTCACGGGCTCACGCTAGTGGGGCACTACGGTGACGGCGTGGGCGAGGACGACGTCAGCGGCGGGGCCGGTGAGGCGCCGGTCCGGGTCCGCCTGGACCTGTCCTACGACGGGACCGGCTTCGCGGGGTGGGCCGCCCAGCCGGGACTGCGGACCGTCCAGGGCACGCTCGAGGCGGCCCTCGGCACGGTGCTGCGTCACCCCGACCCCCGGCTCACGGTCGCGGGGCGCAGGGACGCCGGCGTCCACGCCCGCGGACAGGTCGCGCACCTCGACCTTCCCCAGGACGTGTGGACGGGCGTGCGCGGCCGCCTGGCGGGCACCCCGGGGCAGGCGCTCGTGCGGCGCCTGGCGGGGGTGCTGCCCCCCGACGTCGTCGTCCACCGCGCCGCGCCCGCCGCCCCGGGTTTCGACGCGCGCTTCTCGGCCCTGTGGCGGCGCTACGCCTACCGGATCGCGGACGAGCTGTCCCAGGTGGACCCCCTGCGGCGTGCCCACGTCGTCCGGCACCGGGTCCGGCTGGACGAGGCCGCCATGGCGGCGGCGGCCCTCCCGCTCCTCGGGCACCACGACTTCGCGGCGTTCTGCCGGCCGCGGCCCGGGGCGACGACCGTCCGGGTGCTGCAGCAGCTCGACGTCGTGCGGGCGACCGAGGGGCCCGACGCCGGGCTCGTCGTGGTCGCGGTGCGGGCGGACGCGTTCTGCCACACGATGGTGCGC
>JAEZAR010000155.1 GCA_023430425.1 Actinomycetes bacterium
GCGCGAGGTACGCGATCGCCCGCCCGGCGGAGCGCACGACCCGCGCACCGGCCGCGCGGGCCGGGCGGCCGTCGGTCTCGGGCCACGGCAGCGCCGCGCCGTACGGCGGCGCGGGGTCGGTGGCGGCGAGCACGACGGCAGGGGGACGCTCGCCCCGCTCGCGCGCGACCTCGGCGGCGTCCTGCCGGAGGAGGTCGACGGCGCCGGGCAGCGCGAACTGGGACCCGCCGAGGTGCTCGACGAAGTAGCCGCGGCGCACCTGCCCGGCCTCCTCGAGCGCGCCGAGCACCCGGTACAGCGCGGTGTACCACGCCGAGACCCCCTCGACGGCGGCGACCCCGCGCGTGAGCACCCCGTGACGGTCGAGGAGCTGCGCCGCGAGCGCGCGCGCCCGCACAGTGGAGTCCGTCTCCCGCCCCGGTAGCAGCGACCACCGGCCCACCGCGTCCGGCCCTGCGGCACCGCCGCTCGGCTCCGGGCGGAGCGCCAGCCGGGTCAAGGTGCGCCCGCGCGGCGTCGTCCGGCGGGTGGGGTGGGTCGTCGGACCGGAGCCGAGCCGCACGCGCAGGGGCGCCATGCTGTCGTTGGTCACGCGGGCGGCCCACACGAGCTCCCACAGGGCGTCGCGCACCGCCGCCGTCCCGACGCCCTCGCCGAGCCGGATCCGCACCTGCTCCACCAGCGCAGGCAGGAAATACCCGCCCCCACCGGCGAGCACCTCGACCAGGGCGTGCGCGATGCGCGCGGTGTCCGGCGTGCCGACCCCCTCGGGAGGCGGGCTCCCCGGCGCGGCAGCCGCGAGCGTCGCCTGCTCCGGGTCGAGGACGGGCAGGGTGAGGTCGGCCGTCGCGGCCAGGTGCAGGCTCACGAGCCCGTCCTGCGCGGCGAGTGCGCCGTGCCCGGCCCAGAGGACCTCGCCGGCCCCCGTCAGTTCGTCGAGCATCCGCGGGTCGTAGTCCGCGACGCGGGCCGGGAGCACCAGGGTCTCCAGCGCCGATGCCGGCAGCACAGCCCCCGCGAGCTGCTCGACGACGCGCGCGAGCCCGTCCACGCCCCGGTGACGCGCCGGGCCGCCCGCGGCGGTCACGCCCTGCCACCTCGGCAGGAACACGCCGAGGGCCGTGGGCGGCACCGGCTCCACCTCGGCGCGCAGGGCCGCGAGGGACCGCCGCCGGATCAGGCGCAGGACGTCGGCGTCGCAGACGTCCTCACCGGTCCCGCCGAGGGACTCCGGCCGGATGCGGCCCGTCACCACCGCGCCGTCGGCCTCCAGCCGTGCCAGGACCGGGGCGACGACGGCCACACCCAGACCGAGGTGCGCGGCGACGTCCGCAGGCGTGAACGGCCCGTGGGTGCGCGCGTAACGCCGGACGAGGTCCGCCAGCGGGTCGGGGACCACCTCGGTGAAGGCCTCCGGGATGCCCACCGGGAGCGCGACGCCGAGCGCGTCGCGGAGCCGCCCGGCGTCCTCGACCGCGGCCCACCGCTCGCCCTGCGCGGCGCCGGCGAGGCGGACCCGGATGACGCGGCGCGCCGCCTCCAGCTCGGCGAGCCACCGCGGCACCTCGGGCCGCAGCTCCGGCCTCGTGCGGGCCTGGACGTCGGCGGTCGTCAGCGGGCCGTGCCGGCGCACGACGTCGGCGGCGTCCTCGAGGTGGCGGGCCTGGCGCGCCGGCGCCGTGCCCATCACCTCGGCCTCGGTCCGCTCGACGGCGCCGGGGTCGAGCAGGTCGGCGAGCTGGGTGGCCCCCTGCGGCCCGAGCAGCTCCGCCAGCAGCGTCGGGTCGAGCGTGAGCGCGGCCGCCCGGCGCTCCGCCAGGGGCGCGTCGCCCTCGTAGAGGAACTGGGCGGTGTAGCCGAACAGGAGCGAGCGGGCGAACGGCGACGGCGTCGAGGTGGTCACCTCGAGCACGCGGACCCGCCGCGCCGCCACGTCGCGCATGAGCTGGGCGAGCCCCTCGACGTCGAAGTCGTCCTGGAGGCACTCGCGGGCCGCCTCGAGCAGGACCGGGAAGTCGGGGAAGCGGGACGCCACGGACAGCAGCTGGCTCGCGCGCTGGCGCTGCTGCCACAAGGGCTGGCGCCGGTCGGGACGACGCCGCGGCAGCAGCAGGGACCGGGCCGCCGCCTCCCGGAAGCGGGCGGCGAACAGTGCCGACCCGCCGAGCTCCGTGCGCACCGCGCCCGCCACGTCGTCCGGGTCGACGAGCAGGTCGTCGAGCTCGAGCTGCGGTCCCTGGGTCCCGGTCCACCGCCCGGCGGTCACGTCCCACACGGCGTCGGACAGCGTGTCCGGCAGGCGCAGGACCAGGCCGTCGTCGGCGTGGAGGACGGCGGCGTCCACGCCGTGGCGCTCGCGCAGCCGCGCAGCGAGGACGATCGCCCACGGGGCGTGCACGCGGGCACCGAACGGCGAGTGCACGACCACGCGCCAGTCGCCCACCTCGTCGCGGAAGCGCTCGACCACGATCGTCGCGTCGTCGGGGACGTGGCCCGTCGCGTCGCGCTGCTCCGCGAGGTAGGCGAGCAGGTTGTCGGTCGCCCAGGCGTCCAGCCCCTCGGCCGCCAGGCGGCGCCTCGCCTCGTCGGCGGGCAGCGCGGCCACGTCGCGCACCCACCGCCCGACGGCGCGTCCCAGCTCGAGGGGGCGGCCCGGCGCGTCGCCCTTCCAGAAGGGGAGCCGGCCCGGCTGCCCGGGGGCGGGGGAGACGAGGACGCGGTCCGGGGTGATGTCCTCGATGCGCCACGTGCTCGACCCCAGGGTGAAGGTGTCACCCACGCGCGACTCGTAGACCATCTCCTCGTCCAGCTCGCCGACGCGGCGCCCGCCGCGGCGTCCGCCGGCGTCGGCCGCCGCGGCGTCGCCGCCGGCGAGGAACACGCCGTACAGGCCGCGGTCCGGGATGGTCCCGCCGCTGGTCGTGGCGAGCCGCAGCGCTCCCGGGCGGGCATTGAGCCGTCCCGTCGACCGGTCCCAGACGATGCGGGGGCGCAGCTCGCCGAACTCCTCGCTCGGGTACCGCCCGGCGAGCATGTCGAGCACCGCGTGCAGGGTCGCCTCGCCGAGGGCCGCGTACGGGGCGGCGCGCCGCACGACGGCGGCGAGGTCCGGGACTGTCCAGTCGTCGACCGCGACCATCGCGACGACCTGCTGGGCCAGGACGTCCAGCGGGGTGGTCGGCACCGAGAGCTCCTCGATCGCGCCGACGCGCATGCGGCCCGCGGTCACCGCGGCCGGCACGAGGTCGCCGCGGTGGGTCGGGAAGAGGACCCCGCGCGAGACCGCCCCGACCTGGTGCCCCGCCCGGCCGACCCGCTGCAGGCCCGACGCGACGCTCGGCGGCGACCCCACCTGGACGACGAGGTCGACCGCCCCCATGTCGATGCCGAGCTCGAGGCTCGACGTCGCCACGACCGCGGGCAGGCGCCCCGACTTCAGCTCCGTCTCCGTCCGCGACCGCTCGGCACGGCTCATCGACCCGTGGTGCGCGCGGGCGAGGATCGTCGCGGCGTCCCGGGTGTCCACGCCGGCGCTGGTCCCCGACTGTGAGGGTGTCGCCGCCGCCTGCACGGCGCCGACGTCGGGCACCTCGTCGCCGCGGCGCTCCGCCCACACCTCGTTCAGCCGGGAGGTGAGGCGCTCGGCGCCCCGTCGGGAGTTGGTGAAGACGAGCGTCGAGCGGTGGGCGGCGACGAGGTCGGCGATGCGCTCCTCGACGTGCGGCCACACCGACCGGCTCGCGCGGAGCGCGGCCGGGTCGGGCGGTTCCGCGCCCGTTCCGCCCGGCGTCGCGTCGGGCGTCGGGGTCCCCGGGTCGCGCGGGGTGAGGTCGGCGAGGTCGGGCACGGGGACGACGACCTCGACGTCCACCTGCTTGCTCGCCGGCGGCTGGACCACGGTGACCGTGCGGCCGCCCTCCTCCGGCGGGCGCGCACCGGCGAGGAAGCGGGCGACGGTCTCGACGGGTCGCACGGTCGCCGACAGCCCGATCCGCTGGGCGGGACCGTCGCCCCCGGCGTCGAGGAGGGCGTCCAGCCGCTCGAGGCTGAGCGCCAGGTGGGCACCGCGCTTGGTCCCGGCGACCGCGTGGATCTCGTCGACGATCACCGTGCGCACGCCCGCGAGCCCGGACCGGGCGGCCGACGTGAGCACGAGGTACAGGGACTCCGGCGTCGTGATCAGCACGTCCGGCGGCCGCGTCCCGAACGCGCGCCGCTCGTTCGCGGGCGTGTCCCCGGTGCGGATGCCGGCCTCGACGTCGGGCACGGTCGCACCGAGCCGCTGCGCTGCCTGGCGGATGCCGACGAGCGGGGAGCGCAGGTTCCGCTCGACGTCGACCGCGAGCGCCTTGAGCGGGGAGACGTACACGACCCGGCAGCGTCGCGCGGGGTCGGCGGGCTCGGGCCCGGCGAGCAGGCGGTCGAGGGCCCAGAGGAAGGCGGACAGGGTCTTGCCGGAGCCGGTGGGTGCGACGACGAGGGCGTGCTGGCCGGCGGCGATCGCGGACCACGCGCCCGCCTGGGCCGTCGTGGGCGCGGCGAACGCGCCGGTGAACCAGGCGCGGGTCGCCGGCGTGAACGGCGCCAGCGGGTCGCCGGCCGGTGTGCTCACCGCGCCATTGTGTCCGCCGGCGCCGACAGCGACCTGGCGACGGCGTCCGCTGTCGCGACCTGGCAGGCTGGGCCGGTGCGCTACAGCGAGTTCTGGGACCTCGTCGACGACGTGCTCGGCCCTCTCGGCCGCACGCTCACGCGGGACCTCGTCGTCGGCGCCCTCGGCGACCGCACGAGCGAGCAGGCCCTCGCCGACGGCGAGGACCCGGCCGCCGTCTGGCGGGCGCTGTGCGACGCGCAGGACGTCCCGACCGCCCTGCGGTGGGGCCGCGACCGACCGCGCCGGCGCGCCTGACGCGTGGGCGGCCCCCGCGGGATGCCCGGTCCGCAAACGGATGGGCTCCTGTCGGCCGGCGGGGGTACGTTCTCCCGGTGCCCGACGCCCCTCTCATCCACGCGCGCGGCCTGGTGAAGACCTTCGGCGACTTCGTCGCCGTCGACGGGATCGACGTCGAGGTCCGCCGCGGCGAGTCCTTCGGCTTCCTGGGCCCCAACGGGGCCGGCAAGTCGTCGACCATGCGCATGATCGGGTGCGTGTCGCCGCCGTCCGGAGGCACGCTGCGGGTCCTCGGCATGGACCCGGCGACCGACGGGCCGCGGATCCGCGCGCGGCTCGGCGTCGTGCCGCAGCGCGACAGCCTCGACGAGGAGCTCACCGTCGAGGAGAACCTGTGGGTGTACGGGCGGTACTTCGGGCTGCCGCGCGACGTCGTGCGTGCCCGCGCGACGGACCTCCTGGAGTTCGCCCAGCTCGCCGACCGGGCCGGCTCGATCGTCGAGCCGCTGTCCGGGGGCATGAAGCGCCGGCTCACGATCGCCCGGGGGCTCGTCAACGACCCCGAGATCCTGCTGCTGGACGAGCCGACCACCGGCCTGGACCCGCAGGCGCGGCACGTGCTCTGGGACCGGCTGTTCCGGCTCAAGCGCGAGGGCGTCACCCTCGTCCTGACGACGCACTACATGGACGAGGCGGAGCAGCTGTGCGACCGGCTCGTCGTCATGGACCGCGGCCGGATCGTCGCGGAGGGCTCCCCGCGCGAGCTCATCGCCGCGTACTCGACCCGCGAGGTGCTCGAGCTCCGGTTCGACGCCGACGACCACGCCCAGCACCTGGCCGCGGTGGACGGCGTCGCTGAACGCGTCGAGGTGCTCGCGGACCGCCTCCTGCTCTACGTGCGCGACGGGGAGGCCGCCCACGGGGAGGTCGTGCGGCGGGGCCTCGAGCCGTTGTCGGCGCTCTGGCGGCGGTCCACGCTGGAGGACGTGTTCCTGCACCTGACCGGCCGGAGCCTGGTGGACTGATGACGACGACGGCGCACGCGGGCGCGCTCACCGCCGCCGCCCCGGTGCCCGGCTGGCGCCGGGTCGCCGAGCACTGGATGCGCAAGTACCGGCGCGTCTGGTTCGGCTCGGCGATCTCGAGCTTCCTCGCGCCGCTGCTCTACCTCGCGGGCATGGGCTTCGGGCTGGGCCTGCTCGTCGACCGGGCCTCGGGCGGCGTCGGCGGCGTCCCGTACGTGGTCTTCATCGCGCCTGGGGTGCTCGCCGCCACGGCCATGCAGGTCGGCGTCGGCGAGGCGTCCTTCTCGGTCATGGGCGGCATCAAGTGGGACCGCGGGTACCACGCGATGCTCGCCACGCCGCTGGCGCCCGGCGACGTGGTCGCCGGGCAGCTCGCCTTCATCGGGTTCCGCGTCCTCACGTCGTGCGCGGTGTTCCTGGTCGTGGCGGCCGCCCTCGGCACCGTGCGCTCGCCGTGGGCGCTCGTCGCGCTGGGTGTCGCGACGCTGTGCGGGCTGGCGTTCGCGGCGGGCTCCTTCGCCTACGCCGCCAGGCTCGAGAACGACCGCGGGCTCACGCTCCTGTTCCGCTTCGTCATCACGCCGATGATGCTGTTCGCCGGCACGTTCTTCCCCGTGGAGCAGCTGCCGGGCTGGCTCCAGCCGGTCGCGTGGCTGACCCCGCTGTGGCACGCCGTCGACGCGTGCCGGTCGCTGGTGCTCGGCACCGCGACGCCGGGTCCGGTGCTCGGGCACGTCGCCTACCTCGCACTGTGGCTCGCGGGCGGCTGGTGGCTGGCCGTCCGCACCCTGCGCCGACGGATGGTGGTCTAGGTGGCCACGAGCACGCGGGAGCGGGACCCGCGGCGCGTCGGTGCCGGGCTGGCGCGCCAGGTCGTGCGGGCGGTCCCCCTGCCCGCCGGCGCGGGCATGGCGCGCACGCTCGTGGAGCGCAACTTCCGGTCGTTCCGTCGGACGTGGACGATCATCGTCTCCGGGTTCTTCGAGCCGGTCTTCTTCCTGTTCGCCATGGGGGTCGGCATCGGCTCCATGGTCGGTGACGTGGACCTCGGAGAGGGCCGAACGGTGCCGTACGGCGTCTTCGTGGCACCGGCGCTGCTGGCGGCCTCGGCGATGAACGGCGCGGTCTTCGACTCCACGACGAACGTCTTCTTCAAGCTCAAGTACGCCAAGCTCTACGACTCGGTCCTCGCGACGCCGCTGGGGCCGCGCGACGTGGCGGTCGGGGAGATCAGCTGGGCGCTGCTGCGGGGACTCGTGTACTCCGGCGCGTTCCTCGTCGTCGCGGCGGCCGCGGGGACCGTGCGGTCGTGGTGGGCCCTGGCCGCCGTGCCCGCCGCGACGCTCATCGGCTGGGCCTTCGCGTCGGTGGGCATGGCCTGCGCCACGTACATGCGCACCTGGGCGGACTTCGACTGGATCCAGCTGGCGATCATGCCCATGTTCCTGTTCTCCGCGACCTTCTTCCCCCTGACCGCCTACCCCGACGTGCTGCAGACGGTGGTGCAGGCGACGCCGCTGTACCACGGGGTGGCGATGACCCGGGAGCTCATGCTGGGCGAGGTGACCGTCGCGATGGTCGGCCACGTCGCGTACCTCGTGGGCATGGGCGTGATCGGGACCGTGTGGACCGCGGGGCGTGTGGAGAAGCTGCTCCTCAAGTAGGGCGCGGCGGCGTCCCGGCGTCCCGGCGGGCGGTGGGGCGGAGCCCGGGGAGGCCCCGGAGGCGCGGCGGCGTGTCGCGCGGCTTCGAACACGCGTTCGGCTAGACTCTCCCCACGAGTCGCGGCGGCCACGGCGTCCACAGCCACACCGGACCGGTGCGGCGGAGATGTCGGACCCGCGGCGTAGCGTCGCCAGAGCACACACGCCAGGACGAGAGCCAGACCATCGGGCGATCCCGCCCCCGGACCACCGAGGTGTTTCATGCCCGCTCCAGCAGACCGCGCGAAGGCCCTGGAGGCCGCGCTCAGCCAGATCGACAGGCAGTTCGGCAAGGGCTCGATCATGCGCCTGGGGGACGAGGGGCGCGCGCCCGTCGAGGTGATCCCCACGGGCTCGATCGCCCTGGACGTCGCGCTCGGCATCGGCGGCCTGCCGCGCGGGCGCGTCATCGAGATCTACGGTCCCGAGTCCAGCGGCAAGACCACCGTCGCCCTGCACGCGGTCGCCAACGCGCAGCGGGCCGGAGGCATAGCCGCGTTCATCGACGCCGAGCACGCGCTCGACCCGGAGTACGCCAAGAAGCTGGGCGTCGACACCGACGCGCTGCTCGTGTCCCAGCCGGACACGGGGGAGCAGGCGCTCGAGATCATGGACATGCTCATCCGGTCCGGGGCGATCGACATCGTGGTGGTGGACTCCGTCGCCGCGCTCGTGCCGAAGGCCGAGATCGAGGGCGAGATGGGCGACAGCCACGTCGGCCTCCAGGCGCGGCTGATGTCCCAGGCGCTGCGGAAGATCACCGGTGCCCTCAGCGCGTCGGGCACCACCGCCATCTTCATCAACCAGCTGCGCGAGAAGATCGGCGTGTTCTTCGGCTCGCCCGAGACGACGACGGGCGGCAAGGCGCTGAAGTTCTACGCCTCCGTGCGCATGGACATCCGCCGCATCGAGACCCTCAAGGAGGGCACCGACGCGGTCGGCAACCGCACCCGCGTGAAGGTGGTGAAGAACAAGCTCGCCCCGCCCTTCAAGCAGGCCGAGTTCGACATCCTCTACGGCGTGGGCATCTCCCGCGAGGGCGGCCTCATCGACCTCGGGGTCGAGCACGGCCTCGTGCGCAAGTCCGGAGCCTGGTACACGTACGAGGGGGACCAGCTCGGGCAGGGCAAGGAGAACGCCCGCAGCTTCCTGCGCGACAACCCCGACCTCGCCGACGAGATCGAGAAGAAGATCAAGGAGAAGCTCGGTGTCGGCGCCCGCGTCGACGCGCCGGCCGAGCCCCCGAAGCCGGTCGACTTCTAGGTCGCCACGCATGACGTCCGGGCGTCCGCGCCGGCCGGCGGCCCAGGAGCCGCCGGCGGCCGGCGCGGCCGCCGCCGACCGTGAGCCCGATCCGGAGTCGGTGGCCCGGGCGATCGCCCTGCGTCTGCTCACGGGCGCACCCCGCAGCCGTCACCAGCTGGCCGAGGCCATGGCGCGCCGGGAGGTCCCCGAGGACGTCGCGGCTCGCGTCCTCGACCGCTTCACCGAGGTCGGACTCGTCGACGACGCCGAGTACGCCCGGATGCTGGTGCGCTCGCGCCAGGAGTCCCGCGGGCTCGCGCGTCGCGCCCTCGCCGTCGAGCTCCGGCGCAAGGGGATCGACGACGAGGTCGCCGCGGGTGCGCTCGCCGACGTGGACCCGGAGAGCGAGGAGGCGAGCGCCCGGGAGCTGCTGCGCCGACGGTGGCGGCCCGACGTCGACCCCGACGTCCAGGCCCGCCGGGCACTGGCGATGCTGGGCCGGAAGGGCTACCCGTCCGGCCTGTCGCTCCGGCTGGTGGCCGAGATGCGCGACGATGGTGCTCACCGGCGGGAGGCGCCGGACGAGTCGACGCCGGACGGCTGACCGACCGGGAGGAGGCCCCGTGAGCGAGTGGGGTGAGGCCGCCTTCGTCATCGCGCTCCTGGTGGCGTGCCTGGTCGCCCTCATCCTCGTGCTCCTGGCCCGCCGGGAGGCCGAGGCGACCCGTCGCCAGGCGATCGAGGACGCGGCGAGCGTCAAGGCGGAGGCGCGGGCGACGCTCGCGGACGCGCAGCGTCGCGAGGAGCACCTCGCCCAGCGCGAGGCCGACATCGCCACCGAACGTCGACAGGTGCGCGAGCTCACCGAGCAGGCGGAGACCAAGGCGCAGCAGGCGGCGCTGCGGGCGCAGCAGGCCGAGGCGGACCGCCGCGCTGCGCGCGACGAGCTGACCGCGGCACGCGCGGAGGCGGCGGCGCTGCTCCAGGTCACCTCGGGGCTCTCGCCGGCCGAGGCGCGCGCCGAGCAGGTCAAGCTCATCACCGAGGAGGCGGAGCGCGAGGCGGCGGCCACCGTGCGCCGTGCCGAGGCGCGCGCCCGCCGCACCGCCGACGAGCGCGCCCGGCACATCGTGGCCACCGCCGTGCACCGCATGGCGGGCCCCACGAGCACGCAGAGCGTCGTCACCGTGGTGCCGCTGCCGGCCGAGGAGATGAAGGGCCGCATCATCGGCAAGGAGGGCCGCAACATCCGCACGTTCGAGGCCCTCACGGGCGTGAACGTGCTCATCGACGACAGCTCGGACCAGGTGACGCTCTCCAGCTTCGACGCCGAGCGCCGCGAGGTCGCGGCGGTCGCCCTGGAGGCGCTCATCGCCGACGGGCGCATCCACCCGCAGCGCATCGAGCTCGCCTACGCCGACGCCCTCGCC
>JAEZAR010000167.1 GCA_023430425.1 Actinomycetes bacterium
GCCGTGACCGGCGCGACCGCCGTCACCGGCGCGACCGGCACGACCGGCACGACCGGCGCGGCACCGGCCACGCGCGCGTCACGACGCGCGGCCGAGCCGCCGGAGACCACCGTGCTCGTGGACCCGCGCAAGGACTCCCGGCTGTTCACCGGCAGCGTCTTCGCTGTCGAGCGCTCGCGGGCGTTCACAGGGCCGGGCCTCGAGGCCCTCGCCGAGCGCGACGAGTCGGCCCCCTAGGGCGCTGACGGGCCGGGCCGGGCCGGTCAGCGGGACAGTGCGACGCCCGTCTGCTCGGCCAGGCGCGCGAGGAGCCGGTCCTGGAGGTCGACGTCCAGCGCCTGCGGGTTCGGCTCGAGCACCTGGCGACGCTTGAGGTAGCGCCCGCCGACCAGCGCCTGCGGGTCGTCGCTCGTCGCGAGCCAGACCTGCGTGTCCGCGCCCGGCTCGAGGTCGTCTGTCGCGTTGGGACCGCCGAGCCGCGTCCGGATCCAGCCCGGGTCGACGGCGTTCGAGACGACGTCCGGCCACAGCCGGGCGACCGCGAGCGCGAGCATCACGTCCTGGAGCTTGGAGTCCGCGTACGCCTGCATCCCGTCCCACGGCCACTCGATCTCGTCCGGCTCCGCGTAGCCGTTGGCCTGGAGGCCCGACGTCGTGAAGACGTACCGGCGCGCGCGCGGCAGGAGCGCGGTGAGCAGGTACGGCGCCACCGTGTTGATCTGGTGGATCCGCTCCAGGCCGTCGGCCGTGAGGACCTTCTCGGGCGAGCCGCCGCCGACCCCCGCGTTGTGCACGACGGCGTCGAACGGGCCGTGCGCGCCCGCCGCCTGCGCGACGGCCCGGGTGGCCGCGAGGGACGCGAGGTCCCCGACGACGACGTCGCTCAGCCCCGGCAGGACGGCCCGGACCTGGTCGGCCCGCTCCGGGCTGCGGGCGTGCCCGACCACCTGGTGCCCGGCGGCGAGCAGCTGCCGGGCGATCTCGCGGCCGATGCCGGCGGTCGATCCGGTGACGAGGACGCGTGCCATGGGGACTCCCGGGGTCGAGGACGTCGCACAGTCTCGCACCGCCGCGCGGTGCCGGGGGACGCGTGGCGCGTCCGGCACGACGGCGGCACCGTCCGCTGGCTGGACGATCACGGTGCCCCGGGTTGCCAGCCGCACGGGGGCCGGGGGACGGTGGAGGGTCCGATCAGGACGGGTCGCCGACCGGCGGCCGACACCGACGGAAGGAATCCCGATGCTCACCCTGACCGACAACGCCCGACTCGCCGTGCAGGACATCGCCGCGCGCGCGGGGCTGCCGGAGGAGGGTGGCCTGCGGATCGCCGAGTCCGGCCAGGCCGGCGCCTTCGAGCTCTCGCTGGTGGCGGAGCCCGTCGACGGCGACGAGGTCATCGACGCCGGCAACGCCCGGGTCTACGTCGAGCCGACGACGTCCGGCGTGCTCGCGGACCAGTCGCTCGACGCCGTCCCCTCCGACGAGGGCACCGGCTTCCTGCTCACCCCGCAGGACGCGCCCGCAGCCGGGTCGAACGGCACCCTGGGCTGACGCCGGCGACGGCCGTGGCGCCGGTGCCGCTCAGACGCGGACGCCGCGCAACGACGTGATCGCGGCGCACTGCGCCGCCGCGGGGAGCGGCCCGGGGCGGCCCGTGAGGTAGCCCTGGGCCGCGTCCGCGCCGAGCGCGGACCACGTCGTGAGGTCACCGACCTCCTCGATCCCCTCCACGATGAGCTCCGCCCCCGTGCGCTGCGCGAAGTCGATGAGGGCACCCGCCAGCGCGCGGCGGAGCGCGCTCGTCCCGACCCCCTGGGTCAGGGAGATGTCGAGCTTGATGGTGTCGGGCCCGAGCTGGACGATGTGCCGCAGGCTCGAGAAGCCGGCGCCCGCGTCGTCCACGGCGATGCGGACGCCGAGCGCGCGCAGCTCGTCGACGCTGCCCAGCAGCAGGTGGTAGTCCTCCACGACGGCGTGCTCGGTGATCTCCAGGATCACGCGCCGCTCCGGGTGCGCGGCCAGGAGCTCGCGCAGCCGCGGGTCGCCGAGCGTCGCGGGTGAGGCGTTCAACGACACCGCGACGTCGGGCGGGAGCTCCGCGACGGCGTCGAGGGCGGCGGCGACCGCCGCCACCTCGAGCTCGGTGCCGAGCCCCGCCCGGTCCGCGGCGCGGAACCACACGTCGGGGGTGCGCGCCGGCTCGGCGTCGAACCGCGTGAGCGCCTCGACGGCGATCAGGTGGCCGTCGGTGAGGGAGTACACGGGCTGGAAGACGGGGTGGAACCGGTGGCCCGCGAGCACGTCGGGCACGAGCGGGACCAGGGCCTCGTCGACCTCGTCGGAGCGGTGCATCGCGCTCGCGACCTCGGTCGACAGCTGCTGCTCGGTGAGGCGCTCGCGCACGGTGCGGGCCGCCGCGGCGGCGGCCCCCACGAGGAGGAACATCACCCCGCGGAACAGCCAGCTGCCGAGCTGCTGGGGCTCGCCCGTGTCGGCGTCCATCGGCATGAACGGTCCGCAGAGCACGCCGGCCGCGAACGCCGTGAGCAGGGTCCCGCGCCAGCCGAAGGGCAGCACCGACGCGATGATCGGGATGTAGAACAGGTGCGGCAGCGCCCGCTGCGTGCCGCCGCTCGCGTACGTGGCGACCCACGCGCCGACGAGCAGGACCGCGAGGCCGAGGGCGGCGACCCAGGCGGGCATCGTGGCGGTGCGGGCGACCGCGCGGTCGACCAGGCCCAGCCCACGCTCCGGCGCGCGGCGCACGACGTCCCCTACCGTCACCCGGGCCCCCTTCCCGTCGGTCCCCGGTCGCTCCCGGTCGGCAGGGCGGACGCGGACCCCGGACGGCGGTCGGTCGCGAGCCTGCCCCACCTCGGTCATCGGCAGCCCGGGGCCCCGACCTGAGGGCAGTCGGCGAGATTTCCCGGCCGACGTCGTGCGAGACCGCGCGACCCTGTCCCCGCGGCGTCCTGGCGCGGCGGTCGGGCACCGGTCACGGGTGGCCCGAGGGTCCCGTCCGGGACGTCGTCGGGCGCGGGAGACTCGTGTCGACCACCACGCACGGAGAGGCGGAGTGATGACTGCACCCCAGATGACCAGCCCGCTGGACGACGCCGCGAAGGAGGCGACCGCTGCCGCGCTGAACCGGGTCCTCGCGGACCTGATCGACCTGAGCCTCGTCGGCAAGCAGGCGCACTGGACGCTCGTCGGCCCCCGCTTCCGGACCCTGCACCTCCAGCTCGACGAGGTGGTCGACGCCGTGCGGATCCACGCCGACGACGTCGCCGAGCGCGTCGTCACCATCGGCGTGGCCCCCGACGGCCGCGCGGCAACCGTCGCCGCCGAGTCCGCGCTGCCCGAGCACCCCACCGGCTGGGCCAAGGACACCGACGTCGTCGACTGGTTCGTCGGGGCGCTCGGCACGGCGATCGGGCGCCTGCGCGAGGCCGTCGCCGAGACCGAGAAGCACGACGTCGTGAGCCAGGACCTGCTCATCGGGATCACCGCTGCGCTCGAGAAGCACATGTGGATGTTCCAGGCCGAGCGCTGACGTCCGACCCCGGCGCCGCGCGCGTCGCCCGGGGTAGCGGTTCGATCACGGCGCCCCTACCGTCGGCGGTAGGGGCGCCGCGTCGTCGTCGGGCCCCGTGAGGAGGCCGCCATGACCGCCGCCACCCCGGCACCGCTCGAGCGGGCCAAGCGCCCGCGCTCCGTCCTCGCCGGCCCGTACGGGCACCCGTTCCACCCCATCCTCGTCACCGTCCCGATCGGCGCATGGGTGGCCAGCCTGGTCTTCGACCTCATGGCCGCCTTCGGCGACGACCCGGAGGTCTTCGCGCGCGGGGCGTACTGGCTCATCGTCATCGGCTCCGTCGGGGCGGTGCTCGCCGCCCTGGTCGGGCTGCTGGACCTGACGGTGATCCCGCGGGGGACGAAGGCGTTCCGCACGGGGCTGACCCACATGGCGCTGAACACCGCGGTGCTCGTGCTGTTCGTCGTCAACGTCGTCCTGCGCGGCTCGCAGGGCAACGACGACGCGAGCGGTGCGGGGATCGCGCTCAGCGTGGTCGCGCTCGCCCTGCTCAGCGTGTCGGGGTTCCTGGGCGGGCACCTCGCGTACAAGTACGGCGTGCGCGTGGCCGACGAGCGGACCCAGGCGCAGGCGTACTGACGGCCGCCGGCCGTCACGTCACGGCGCGCGGTCCCCCGACGTCCCTGGCACGCACACGGTCAGCGACCCCGGTTGCACGTCGATCTCCAGCAGCCGTGCGGGGTCCCGCTCGCCGCCGTCCAGCTCGTACGGCACCGGCCGGTCGAACTGGAGCACCACCGACGTGCCCTCCGTCGTCGTCACGTGCGGGGACTCGTCGGCGCTGCGCAGGAGCGCGCGGGCGGCGGTCCGGATGAGCTGGAGCGGGCCCTCGGCGGTGATGATGCCGACCTCGAGCACGCCGTCGTCGGGCTCGGCGGTCTCGGAGAGCTCGAAGCCCCCCACGGCCTCGCGCAGGTTCCCCACGAAGACCGACGTGCACTCGCCGCGGAAGGCGCGCTCCCCGTCCACCTGGACGTCCACCTCGAACGTGTCCATCGCGATGTTCTTGAGTCCGGCGTAGACGTAGGCGGCCCGGCCGAACCGGCTCTTGATCTCGCTGTCCGCCTCCTCCACGAGCAGGGCGTCCAGGCCCGCGCCCGCGACCACCGCGAAGGCCTCCCCGTTGACCGAGCCGGTGTCGATGGTGCGGCGCGCCCCGCTCAGGGCCACCTCGAGTGCGTCCCTCGCGTCCGTCGGGATGTCGAAGGACCGGGCCAGCAGGTTGCTCGTGCCCGCGGGGATGATCGCGAGCGCGGTGTCGCGGCCGGCGAGGGCGTCGACGCAGCGCTGCACGGTGCCGTCGCCGCCCCAGGCGATGACGACGTCGGCCCCCTCCTTGGACGCCTTGCGCGCCTTCTTGCGCGCCTTGCGGCTCTTGGGGACCTCGTACCACAGGGGCTCGTCGACGCCGGCGTCGACGAGCGCCGCACGCAGCTGGGCGCGCGCCTTGGGGCGGACCTTCTTCTTGTGCAGGACGACGGCGACGCTCGGCGGCACGGGGGGCTCCTTCCGACGTACCACCCCGCCGGCGCCCGGCGGGGACGGGTGCCGATCATCATCGGCCCGATCGGCGCGGGGCGCCCGCCGAGGCCGCGGCCCCTGCGGACCGTCGGGCCGCGGGACCTCAGGGCTCGACGAAGTCCGAGCCGGACGCGCGCGGCTCAGCCGGACGCCTGTGCCCCGGGTTCTCGTCCGCGCGTCCTCTCCGCGGTGACGACCAGGTACTCCCAGTCGAGGACCAGGTGGTCGCCCGGCGTGTGGGGCCGGGCCGAGGCGACCGCGTGGGCGATGAGGTCGGCCCGCAGGGCCGTGCGGCCCTCGGGGCTGAGCGTGGCGGCCGCGCTGTACGCGGGGCCGTAGTAGGCGAGGAAGAGGTCGGCGAACGTCGCGGCGTCGGGGAAGCGGAGGGTGAGCGAGTGCACCGTGGACCGCACGTCGGTGACCCCGGTGCCGAGGAGGTCGGCGACGTGCTCGGTCGTGCCCCAGCGCAGCGGCGACCGGGCGGCCGGCGGTGGCGGGACGTGGCGGCCGACGGTCGCGAGCATGCCGCCGACGAATCCGCCAGGGGTCCAGGCGGCCAGCGCGATGCGCCCGCCGGGCGTGGTCACCCGGACGAGCTCGGCCGCCGCGCGCTCGTGGTCGGCGGAGAACATGACGCCGATCGCGGACAGGACCACGTCGAACGACCCGTCGGGATAGGGCAGGTGCTCGGCGGCGCCGTCCACCAGGTCGAGGGCCAGCCGCTCGGCGGCCGCTCGCGCCCGTGCGACGCCGAGGAGGCCCGGGACGTAGTCGAGACCGGAGGCGCGAGCGCCCTGGCGCGCGGCGGCGAGGGCGGCGTGACCCGTGCCGGTGGCCACGTCCAGGACGCGTCCACCGGGAGGGATCTCGGCCTCGGCGACCAGGGTCTCCGAGACGGGCACCGTGAGCGCGGCGATCTTGGTGTAGTCGCCGCTGCTCCACACCCGCTGCTGGCGGTCGCGCAGGGCGTCGAGGTCGGGGGCGTCGGTCGGGTCGGGGGCGGTAACGGTCTCGGTGGCCATGGGTGGTGCCTTCCTGTCGATGTAGGGCGGGGGTTCCGTGGTGCGGGATGCGGGGCGTCAGCCGACGGCGAGGCAGGCAGCCCACACGTGGACGGTGAGCGCCGCGGTCGGGTGCAGGTTCGTCAGCTCGACGCTCCACCCGGAGCCGTCGACCTCCTCGCCAGACGCGACCACGTGGGTGAGGCCCCAGCTCTCGCTCGACAGGCCGCCGTCGATGGCGCGGGAGCCGTCCGGGCAGGGCGCCGTCGCCGTCGTGCGCGAGACGGGCCCGACGGTCACGGACTCCGTCGCGTAGGCGGGCGCCTCGAGGTACGTCTCGTCGGGCCCTTCGCTGATCGCCGTGGCACCGACCGCGCCCCCGGTGACGACGACGAGGAGGGTGACGGCCGCGAGCAGCAGGACGCGGCCGCGGCGCATGGTGGTCTGGATCATGGGTCTGCTCTCTTCTCTGTCGGGTCCTGTCGGACGTTCGTGTCCGACGGGTGATCGGGACGGGTGCCTGTTCGGGCGCGCGACGGCGTCGTGCGCCCGCTCCCCGGGAACGCGGTGCGGTGCTGGGTCAGCGGGAGGGTGCGGCCCGGGGGATCAGACGGAGTGCCCCGAGGAAGGACGCACTGGAGCGGGTCGGATCGGCTCAGCCGTCGGCGGAGCAGGAGCAGTCGGTGCCGTGGTGCGCGTGCACGTCCTGCACCGTGCCGCGGACGTCGAGCTCGACCTGGCAGCAGGCGGTGATGGCTTCGCGGAGGCCGCGCCGGCCCCTCTGGACGCGCGACTTCATCCCGGAGACCGAGATGCCGGCGGCCTTCGCCGCATAGACCTGGCTGCGTCCCTCGAGGTCGACCAGCTCGACGGCCGCCGCCTGGTCAGCCGGAAGCAGTCGGAGGAGCGGCCGGACGCACGACGCGAGCCCCGCGAGTGCCAGCTCCGCGTCCTCGTCGCTCGTCGGGCCCGACGTGGCCTGCTCGGGCAGGTCGTCGGTGACGATCTCACGGCGGTGGACGGCCGATCGGTAGTGGTCGGTGATCGCGTTGCGCGTCACCGTGTAGAGCCAGGCGAGGAGGGGGCGGTGTCCGCGGTCGGCGGCGTCGTCCTGCGTCAGTCGGAGCGCGAGCGACGGGTTCTGCGTGAGCCGGAGCGCGACCAGCTGCAGGATGTCGTCGGCGTCCTCGGGTCGGCTGACGCGACGGCGGATGAACCCCCGGAGCTCGCCGGTGAACTCCCTCCAGGCCGCTTCGACCACCTCCGCGTCCGGCGCGCCCGGACGCTCCGGGAGGGTGGTCGTCGTCGTGCCGGATGTGTTCATCTCTGTCCTCTCTCGGCCCGCGACTCCCACGGTAGACGCGGTCGGACGCACGTGGCACCAGGACAGACGTGGTTGCGCCCCGATGGACGCACCACCACTTCCGGACGGTGTGCGTCCCCTCGTGCGGTCGTCCGTCTCCACAGTCGAACCCACGACCGGAAGGACCCCCTGCGATGACCGACGAGCAGCCGTCTGCCGCCTCCGAGCACGCGAGCCCGGGCGCCGGGGACACCGCCGCCTGCTGCTCGGTGGACCAGCTGGCGTCCTGCTGTCATCCGGGGAAGAAGTCCGGCTGCTGTGGCGTCGAGACGACCGCAGGCGGAGGTTGCGGCTGCCGCTGAGCGTCGTCGCGGACATCGAGGACGCCGCCGACGCCGAGGCGGCTGTGTGCCGGTTCCTCCGGCGCGGCTCGCCGGTCGCGGATGTCCGCCAGGCGGCGGCTCCGCGAGGGTGACGCCAGGCCGGTGGGCCCCCAGGGGCTCGAACCCTGAACCCGCGGATTAAAAGTCGCTTGTGG
>JAEZAR010000179.1 GCA_023430425.1 Actinomycetes bacterium
GACCAGGGGCGCCATGCCGGCCGCCCGCTCGACGGCGCCCGCCAGGCCGCACACCTCGAGCCAGTTCGCCAGCAGGCGGTGGCCACCCTCGGTCAGGACCGACTCGGGGTGGAACTGCACGCCGTGCAGCGGCAGGTCGCGGTGCTGCAGCCCCATGATCACCCCGGGTGAGCCGTCGGCGCGCGAGGGCGTGCGCGCGGTCACCTCGAGGTCGTCGGGCACCGTGCCGTCGACGACCGCGAGGGAGTGGTAGCGCGTTGCGGTGAACGGCGAGCCGAGCCCGGCCAGGACCCCGGCGCCGTCGTGCACCACCGGACTGGTCTTGCCGTGCATCAGCTCCGGGGCGTGGGTGACCGTCGCCCCGAACACCTCGCCCAGGGCCTGGTGCCCGAGGCAGACGCCGAGCATGGGCGTGCCGGCGGCGGCGCAGTCCTCGATGACCTCCATCGAGCGGCCGGCGCCGCGCGGCGTGCCCGGCCCCGGCGACACGAGGATGCCGTCGTACGCCGCACGCTCGGCCGCCGGCGGCACCGCGTCGTTGCGCACCACGACGGTCTGCGCCCCGAGCTGGTCGAGGTAGCCGACGATCGTGTAGACGAACGAGTCGTAGTTGTCGACGACGAGGATCCGGGTCATCTAGTCCACCGTGATGTCGTTGAAGGGCATGTGGGGGGCGATCGCCGGGAACACCCAGACGAAGCACCCTGCCACGACAACCGCCGCGAGCGCGACGAGGATTCCCGCCCGCACCCACCGCGGCCCGGGCAGCGCCCGCCACAGCCACCCGTACATCAGGCTCCCCCTCCGGTCAGCTCCTCGGGCACGCCGTCGGCGACGTCCATCCAGTAGTCCAGCTCGGCGTGCACCACGTACCGCTCGCGGGCGGAGTACATCGGGTGGCACGTGGTGAGGGTCATCATCGCCGTCGTCGGGGTGGCGGACGGCTGCCGGGGCACCGGCAGGATGACGTCGACGTCGCGCGGGGCGACGACCTCGGCGCCGGTGACCCGGTAGACGTACCAGGCGGCCTCGGTCTGCACCACGAGCGGGTCGCCGACCTGCAGCTCCTCGATGCGGTTGAAGGGCTTTCCGTACGTCACCCGGTGCCCGGCGACGGCGAAGTTCCCGAGCCCGCCCGGCATCGCGGTGCCCTCGTAGTGCCCGACCCCGAGGACGTCCAGGACGTCCCGCCGGCTCGTGCCCTGCGAGACCAGGGCGAGGTAGTCCGGCCCCCACCGCGGGACGAGCAGCGTCGCGAACGTCGTCGCGTGCGCCGGCTCGGGGAGCACCGGTGCGGGGTCGTGGCGGCGCGGGTCCTCGGGCTCGGGGTCGGGCGACGGCTCGGGGGCCGCGCCCGTGCCCGCGTCGGGCACCGCCTGCACCCAGTCGAGCTCGCGGACGACGTCGGCCTGCGCGCGGGCGGCGACGACGTCCGTCCACCAGAGCTGCCAGACGACGAACAGGCCCAGCAGCACGCCCGCCGTGATGAGCAGCTCGCCGACGACGCCGACCGCTGTCGCGAGGGCGCCCCCCGTCCGGGCCCGCGCGCGGGCGTCGCGCCGACGCGGACCCGTCCGGGCAGGGTCGGCAGGGTGCGCGAGGTGGCCGGTCCCGGGGTGGTCCGGGTGACCCGCGTCGGGCGGCCCGGCGTCGGGCGGGAGGAGGCCGGTCCGGCTCACATGCCGCCCCCGGTCGGCAGCACGCCGTCGGGCAGGGACGCGTGGGAGAGCTCCGGCTCGCCCTGGTAGGCGGGCAGCTCCAGGGCGTCGTCCTCGTCGGTCTCCCAGCCGAGCCCGAGGCGGTCGACGTACTCCAGGTAGGCCTGCACGCCGGGCGAGGAGTCGAGCGCGTCCAGCAGCTCCTCGGGGTCCCCGATCGCCTGGACCTCGTACGGCGGGGAGTAGATGCGGCCGTGCAGCCGCAGCACGTTCCCGACGCAGCGGAACGCCGACGTCGCGATCACCCGCTCGCCCTGGAGCGTCATCGCCTCCGCGCCACCCGCCCACAGGGCGTTGATGACCGCCTCGAGATCCTGCTGGTGCACGACGAGGTCGTCGTTGGTCACCCAGTCGGGCATGGTCCGGCTCGGCGTGGCGTCCCACAGGCGCACGACGACGCCGGGCCCCGTCACCGCACGACGGCCGGCCGCGACCGCGGTGAGCTCGAGGAGCTCGGCCTCCGCGGGGGACAGCGACTCCGGCACGGCGCCGGTGAGCGCATCGACCTCGGACTGGAGCGCCGCGACCTGGGCCTCGAGCTCGGCCACCCGGGCCGCCTCGGCGCCCGCGAGCCCCGCTAGGTCCTGCGGCTGGCGCCCGTCGACGCCGCCCGACGTGCGTGCGCTGACGACGAAGAGCACGACCGCGAGGGCGAGCACGGCGGCGACCCCGAGCGAGCCCCACCCGTACCCGCGCGGGCGCGCGTGCCGCTCCGCCATCAGTGGTGCTCCTCTCCGGGGTGCGCGTGCGCGCGGACCCGCGAGCCGTGGCCACTACGCTAGACGACGGATCCCGGCCTGCCCGTACCACACGGTACGGACGGCCTCCCCGCCCCGGCGGACGCCCGGCTCCGGCCCCGCTCCGCCGACGGACGACGCGTCAGGAGAACCCCGTGCCCGAGTCCCGCAACCGCAAGAAGGTCGCCTACACCCCGCCGCCGGCGAGCGCCGCGCCCAAGCCCAACCCGTCGTGGTGGGCCCCGGTGATGGTCGGGCTCATGGTGCTCGGGCTCGCCTGGGTGGTCGTGACGTACCTGGTCGGCGCGTCGTACCCGATCCCCGGCATCGGCAACTGGAACCTCGCCATCGGCTTCGTGATCATGCTCAGCGGCTTCGCGATGACGATGCGCTGGCGCTGAGCCCCTGCGCCGTTCGGCACCCCTCGCGGGTGACTCACGGCCCCTTCACGGGTGAGGCACGGCGCCCTTCGGCGGTGACGCACGGTCCCCGCCGGGAATCACAGCGGTGTAGTTGTCCACAGGGTTCTCCACTGCTGGGGACCATCGGGCGGGACCCGAATGACAACGGTGTAGTTACCCACAGGGTTCTCCACCGCTGGGGAGGACGCGCGCCGTGCTCGCGACGCGGGCGTCAGCCGACGGCGTACTTCAGCACCGCCAGGACGACCAGCAGCACCAGGACGACGACGGTGCCCGCGACGTGCCAGGTCCGGCGCCGCTCCCGGGGGGCGTAGGCGTAGACCGCGCCGACGGCCAGGCCCGCGGCCAGGCCCCCGAGGTGGCCCTGCCACGAGATCGCGGGGATGACGAAGCTCAGGACGAGGTTGAGGCCCAGCAGGACGGCGACGCCGCGCATGTCGCCCCCGAACCGGCGCTGGACCACGAACAGCGCCCCGAACAGCCCGAAGATGCCGCCGGAGGCCCCGAGGACGCCCTGGATCCACGACACGTCCGACCTGTCCGCGAGGAGCAGCACGAGGACGTTGCCGCCGAGGATCGACAGCAGGTACAGCGCGAGGAAGCGGAGCCGCCCGAGGACCCGCTCCAGGTGCGGGCCGATCAGCCACAGGGCGTACATGTTGAACAGCACGTGGGTGAGCCCGAACGTGCCTCCGGTGGCGTGCGCGAAGCCCGCGGTCAGGAACCGCCACGGCTCGACCTCGCCCGCGAAGGGGGCGAACACCAGCGCATTCGTCCACACCCGCCCGAGGGCGAGCTGCAGCAGGAAGCTCGCCACCGTCACGGCGAGCACGCTGTAGGTGACGAGCGGCGGGCCGTCGCGCATCGGTGCGCCGACGACGGTCCGCCGCTGCGGCGCCGTCCGCGTCGCGTCACGCACGCAGTCGACGCAGTGGATCCCGACCGGGGCGGGGCGCTGGCACTCCGGGCACGTCGGACGCTCGCACCGCTGGCAGCGCACGTACGAGACGCGGTCGGGGTGGCGCGGGCAGACGGGCGGAGCCGCGACCGGCCCGCCCGCCTGGCCGGCGTCGGCGCTCACGCGGGGATCACTCCTCGACGGTCACGGAGGTGATGGTCACGTCCTGCACGGGGCGGTCGCCCGGGCGGGTGGGTGCGGTGGCGATCGCGTCGACGACCGCGCGGCTCGCGTCGTCGGCCACCCGGCCGAAGATCGTGTGCTTCCCGTTGAGCCACTCGGGCGTGCTCACGGTGATGAAGAACTGCGAGCCGTTGGTGCCACCGACGCGGCCCGTCACCGGGTCGCGCTGCTTGCCGGCGTTGGCCATGGCCAGCAGGTAGGGCTCGGAGAAGGACAGCTCGGGGTGGATCTCGTCGTCGAACTGGAAGCCGGGGCCACCGCGGCCGTTCCCGAGCGGGTCACCGCCCTGGATCATGAAGCCCGCGATGACGCGGTGGAAGATGACGCCCGCGTACAGGGGGTCCGAGCGCTTCTCGCCCGTGCGGGGGTCCGTCCACTCCGTGTCGCCCGTGGCCAGTCCGACGAAGGTGCGGACGGTCCTCGGGGCGTGGTTCGGCAGGAGCTCGACGCGGATGTCGCCGGCGGTCGTGTGCAGAGTCGCGAACATGACGGCCATCCTCCCACGCGGACGAGGTGATCTTCCTCGCCAGGCCGGGCACCGTCACGGCAACGGTGGCAGCATGGGGGACGACGGCAGGTCCGCTGTCGGCCCCTCGACGTCCAGGAGATGCTGATGCTCGATCGCCTCCGAGGTTCCCGCTCGACGCTCGACGCCGACCGTCTGAAGATGCAGGCGGCCGACGTGAACGCGCGGCTGTCCGACGCGTCGGAGCGCGCCGGTCAGGCCGCGGAAGCACTCGCCCACCAGGCCCGCGCGGCTGCCCACCAGGCCCGGGGCTGGGCCGTCCCCCGCGCCGAGAAGGCGTGGCAGGAGGGCCGCAAGGCGGCCGCACCCCGCATCGAGGCCGCCGCCGCGAACGCGATCCCGATCGTCGACCGGGGTCACGACAAGCTGGTCGACGAGATCCTGCCCAAGCTCGTCGCGGCGATCACCGCGGCGGCGAGCGCGGCCGCCGTCGGCGCCGACAAGGCGCGCGACGTCGCGGACGCCAAGCTGACCGAGATCGCGCACATCGCCCCGCCCCCGAAGCGGCGGACCGGCGCCATGGTCTTCTGGTCCATCGCCGGCCTCGCGGTCGCGGGCGGCTTCCTGGCGGTGCTCCGGCGGCGGCAGCCGGCGAGCGACCCGTGGGCCGAGGAGCCGTGGGACGAGGCGGAGGCCGACCTCGCCACCCGTGCCGCCGACGCCCGGGCCACGCTCGACGAGATGCCGCCGACGACGTCGGACGCCGCGGCGGAGGTGGTCGCGGAGCGCGGGCTCGAGACCGCCGAGGCGGAGGCCCAGGCCGCTGCGGAGGACACCACCGAGAAGCTCGGCGAGTCGTCCGCCGACGCGCGCCCGCGGCGCTCGTCCACGACCCGGACCGGGTCGCGGACCAAGCCGGCCGCCACCGGCACCGGTGCTGCCGCGGACGTCCCGCCGGAGGCGCCGACGGAGTGACCCGCGGGCTCGACCCGCGGGCCGAGGGCTCCCCGCCACGTGGTGGCGGGGAGCCCTCGTCGTCACGGGGTGGAGCCAAGGGGACTCGAACCCCTAACCCCCTGCTTGCAAAGCAGGTGCGCTACCACTTGCGCCATGGCCCCGCGTTCGCCCCGGCGCGCCGGGGTGGTCCCGTCGCCGCCACGGCCCGGGGTCACTCGACGTCGTCGGTGACCTCGGTCCACAGCTCGCGGTCGTCCCGCTCGTCGGCGTAGGCCCGGTACACGACGTAGCCGATGCCGGCGAGCAGCCCTGCGACAAGGAGCTTCTTCATCGTGTGCCTCCGATGGGCCCGGGAGCCGCGGACGGGACGGGGAGTGGGCCTAAGAGGACTTGAACCTCTGACCTCTTCCTTATCAGGGAAGCGCTCTAACCGTCTGAGCTATAGGCCCGTGCGCCGACCGGCGACGCACGAGAGTACCCCAGCGCGTCGCGCGGCCCCAACTCAGTCGTCGGTGAGCGTCACCGTCACGCCGCCCACCAGCGCGGCGACGATGTTGTACAGGAACGCACCGATGGTCGAGAGCGCGGTGAGGAGCACGACGTCCACCACGGCGATCATCGTGGCGAGCGAGACGACGCGGTTGAACGCGGCGTACTCCAGCAGGTTGAAGAAGTCGGTGTCGCCGGTGATCTCGGCGATCGTGCTGTTCACCGAGGTGAAGACGGCCAGACCGTCGAGGGTGTACCAGACCACTGCCGCCGCGACGACGATCATGATGCCGACGGCGACCGACAGGAGGAACGAGAGCTTCATCACCGACCACGGGTCGATGCGCGCGACCGCCAGGCGCACCCGTCGCGGACCGCTGGACGCCGACGGTGCCGGCGCTGCGGGGGCGGCGTCCGTGCGCACCACGCGCGGGGCACCCTGGCTGCGGGGAGCCGGGGCTGCCGAC